>NZ_JAJMPA010000001.1:902204-1202939 GCF_020991475.1 Pedobacter sp. MC2016-14 | reverse complement strand
CTTGATAAAAGCTATTTCGTCTTTTAGTGGCGTAAGGTAGTGCTCGTTAAAATTTAACACATATCTATACACACTAGCCAGCTGTACGATGTAGTTTTTAGTAGGCTGATCTGTAGCTATGGTTTTAAGTGTACTTAAAGAGTTGAATAAAAAATGAGGACTAATTTGCTGTTGCAAGGAAAGGAGCTGGGCACGAAGGTGCGCCTGTTCCAGGATTTCATTTTCAAGTTTGGTGTCTTGCAAGGCCGAGTTTGCATGCGTGCTGTAAAAGACAACATAACAAATGAGACTAAGAAAAAAAGCACCCGTAAAATGCACCTTCAGATCCGAAAATGTGTTGTAAGGGACAACTTTTGCATTCAGGATGTTTTGCGGCAGAAATGTAAAAAACACAAATGACAATGCAAATGTAGCCAGTATAGAAAGGAGGATGCTCAGGGAATATTTTGAGTAATTCTTAAACCAAGAGAATTTGTTGACCAGAAAATAGCCATGGATTAGCCAGCAAACCAGTAAAGACGCAAAAATCTGAAAAGCATAAATGAAAAACTCCCACCATTCAGCTTCACTGGTGTTTTCCTGACGAAGCAAAAGTGTACTCACCGTAAGGATGCCCGACAGGATAAAATACCATTTGATCTGATAGGATTTAAACATTTTACAAATGTATCTAAATAAAAGTGTATAGGTGTGATAGACACGGAAGATACAGGTTATTATAAACAAACAGGGATAGAACAATCTCCCCCACACCTAACCTGCCATTTCCAACACCATTCATAAAATTACGCTGGCAGCTAACACTATGCTTATACCATCGTACACCACCTTTGACGCAAGCTTGTTTTTTGAAAGAAGCAGTTACAGGATTTCTTTAAAAGGGAATAACCTGAGTGATGAAAAATACTGGTCGTACAGGATTACACCACAGGCCCCAAGAAACTTTGTAGGCAGCATTGCTTATAAATTTTAAGCTATTTATCTTTTAGCAAAACGGCCGCAACATTTAGAGATGATGCGGCCGTTTTTATGATGCCTGTTCTATCTATTGAAATTAACCTTTCACTAAGCAGCTACATGCTTCTTTTTAGCTTTTATCTTTGTGCTTTCTGAGGCTGCTCCAATGATGATGGCCTTTTCAAATAACATTGACTTTTTGACCGGAAAGCTGTAACCCATCATACCGGCCAGGTACTTTTTGGTGTCTTCTAAAAAATATTGCTCTGCGTGCACAACAATATTACCTCCAATAACTGCGGCTAATGGCATTTTTTTGCGAATAAACCGATGTAAAAATGAAGCCAGGTTCATACTAAATTCGTCAAATACATCTTTAAAATGTGGATTGTCACGATGGTTTTCTACCAGATCTTTCACGTCCTTTATCGTTAATCCAGTTAGTTCATGGTAATGTTTAATAAACCAGCCTGTAGAAATATAGTCTTCGGCAATACTTTTTCGGAATGGCATTTTCCAAAAATCAGCATCTTCTGCTTTGCCGTTTTCAAAATGTGCAGTTCCAAGACCTGTGCCCAGAATGAGTGCTATGGCATGGTCATATCCATCCATACTTCCGCAAAATACTTCCCCTCTTAAAAAACAAGCCCCATCATTCATAAAATGAATGGCTGTTTTATCAATTCCTAATTCGGCAGCAAGGAGTTCTTTTAAATTTTCACCGAACAATGCCCCATATTTATCCTGCCTGTGAATCCGGCTGATGCCCTGCTTATAATCTAAAGGGCCAGGAATGGCGATATAAATGTTATCTAATGTAGGCCAGTAACTGCCCGCAGCTTGTAAAATAACTGCCGACCATGATTTAATGATTTCTTCTTTAGTGCCCTGAGAATTAACCCTTGACCTAACCCAGGAGCCATCCAATTCTTTCTTGATAGTAATGTCTATCAGGGCAGCGGTTATGTGAGATCCGGCGATGTCAATTCCGAGTACAATCTTGTTCATTTTGAGCTATTTGGTTATTACGATCAAATTTAAATATAACTACTCAATAAAACGTAAAAAAACATTAATTAGCATGTAAGGTTGTTATTAAATCATAATAAAGACGCAAGTAATTCCTTCCAGTGTAAATGAAGGCTTTAACTATTGTCGAGATTTCTTCAATTAAGACTGAAGCTTTTGTTTTTTGACAAGGAATTCAGCCCTTGCTATTCGGAAAGAATGTATTACCTTGCTTCCAATATGAATATCGGAATTATAGGTTTGGGAGATATGGGCAAGCTTTATGCAAGATGTTTTGCTAAAGCTGGCTACCGGGTTTATGGAGCAGATCTTCCGCATTTACGGGAAGCCCTGGAAGATGAACTCCATCCGCATGGGGTAACGGTACTGGAGGATGGCCATGAAGTATCACGCAGGTGCGAAGTGATCTTTTATTCTGTAGAAGCAGAACGCATTGCAGAAGTGGTAAGTGTATATGCCAGTTCTACAAAATACGGCGCTATTGTCGCGGGGCAAACTTCTGTTAAACATCCTGAAATTGCGGCCTTTGAAAAATACCTGCCCAAGGATGTAAACATTATTACCTGCCATTCTTTACATGGGCCGGGATTTGAACCTATAGGACAAAAACTGATCATAGTACCTCACCGCAGCACAGCTGAAGCGTACCAGCGCATGACAGACCTCCTTTCGTCATTGGGATCTGACATGGTGGAAATGGCCGATTATCATGAACATGACAAAATTGTTGCGGATACCCAGGCGGCCACGCATGTTGGCTTTGAAAGCATGGGTACGGCCTGGAAAACCGCAGGCTTTTATCCCTGGGAAAATGCTTCTTATACGGGTGGAATAGACAATGTAAAAATTCTGACTACACTAAGGATTTTTAGCTACAAGGCGCATATTTATGGTGGCTTGGCCATCTTAAACCCTTATGCGCGCCAACAAGTGAAGTGTTATGCCCAATCGGAATCGGAATTGTTCAAAATGATGATTATGGAAGATGAGGGAGAATTTCGCAAACGCTTATATGCTGCGAAAGACTTTGTATTTGGACAAAACAATAAAGCTTTAATGCTGGATGATGCCGTGATGAAAGAGTTTTCACTTTCCGGAAATGGAGATACTGGTAGAATGCCCAACTCACATTTGAGTTTGTTAAGCATGGCTTACTCCTGGTACAAACTACAAATCAATCCATACGATAATTTAATTTGTCAGACCCCTCCTTTTAGGTTAAGGTTAGGCATTGTGGAGTATTTGTTTCAAAATGAAGCGCTGCTGGAAGAATCCATTGAAACAGCCCTTCATGAAAAAGCCATCCGCTCTGACGACTTAGAATTTCACTCTGCCGTGCAGGAATGGGGCTCAATTATCGGTTACGGCGATATGAAGAGCTACAAAGAACTGTTTGAGCAGACCAAGCTTTTCTTCGGCGACAGACTTGAACATGGACGTGCACACAGTTCTGAAATGATGAGAAGATTAAAGATTGAATAATTATAAAATATCAATTCCTTTTGCTTCTAACACATCAAATATTTGCGCATTGATGCTATTTCTGGTACCTTCTGCTAATGAAATGTCTTTACACCAGAAATAGATTTTAACACTACTGCTGCTGGTACTTACAGGACTGATCATGATTTTTGGTTCCTTATTGATAAATACATTGGCATTTGCACTAATGGCTTCCTTAATCAGTTGAGTAACTTCTTCTGCATCAAAGGGCTTAGCGATAGACAAGCCGATATCTACACGCATGTGATTATTGCTCAAGGTCCAGTTGATGATGTTATTGGATAAGATGGTTCCATTTGGAATGATAATTTCCGCACCTTCATCGCTCAACAAGGTACTTGCACGCACCCCAATTTCCTTTACCCTGCCTTTTCGGTCACCAAGCTCCACCACATCACCTATGCGGATAGTTTTATCAAAGATCAGGATGACACCCGAAACAAAATTGCTGACAATATTCTGGAGCCCCAAACCAATACCTACACCCAATGCACCCAAAATAACGGTTATCTTATCGATAGGAAGACCCGATGCGGCAACCGCAATTAAAAATCCCCCTATGAGCAACACCAAACGGGTAACGAGTAATTTGGAACGTTCTCCTTTATTGTCTTCCAGCGTATCTTCGCCGGTATCACCCAGAAAATAGGCAATGTATTTCTGTAAAAAGTTGGCCAGCCATATAATTCCTCCAAAAAGTACAATCCCACCGAAAGTAAAGGAGAAACTTCCTATTGTTCTTTTCTCTGCCAAAACTTCCATCAGATCATCATATAATCCGTTAAAAATATTGAGATTGGTGGTAAACAATACCGTCCAGGTTAATATAGCTGCAATTCCGGTGAGTCTTTTTACACCCGAAATTACGGGTTGCCAGTCAAAATACTCCGGATATCCTTTTCTGATCCTACTGCTTTTCATTTGCAGCAGAAAGGCTTCCACCATCATTCTGGCAACGATAGCGTAAGAAATACCATGTAAAACTGCGCTTACCCCTGTGGTATAAAAGATTTGGGTAAGGGTAAAACGACCAAATAGATTACATAAGATGGCCGTAAAAGAAAATGCGATATATATAAATGCAGTAGCCTGCAATAGTTTGTAGGCCTTTACTTTTGCCCCAAAGGACTTTAAAGCCAGAATGCCAAACACAAATGCGGCACTGCTTAAAAGCAATAATAGCCAGCGCTGGTAACGTGGTGGCAAGCCTAATATGCGCAATATGATTGGAAGTATGAGGAACAATACAAATATCCCCCACATGTAAAATGCCCGCCTTGGTAGTTTACGAAAAAACAGGATGCTGATACATATTGATAGCAGTACCTGGATAATTTCTACATATAAAGCCGGTGCACGCAGATCTATCACTGGCGCAAGCGCAAAAATTAAAATCAATGTAATCAGGTAAGGACGCGGCGAAACAAATGAAAACTTAAACTCATCTGCAGCTTCCGGTTTGTTGCGTTGCTTTAAGCTCCTGTAATTAAAGAACACCCAGCTAAAAAAGACAAGACCTATAAAAAGAAGGAACAGGCGGCTGCTGCGGGTATATACAAAGTAATATTGAGAGATTTGCTGCTCACTGCTGATGAACCTTCTAAAGCCTACACTCCGGTTTGCTGAAAGGTTTGGCTGTTCCCACAGATATCTTCTTTCTTTTCCAAATGCCTTTACACTTACAGATTTCAATTGCATATCTGTAGTGTACATCAATTCTTTGATGTTGATGAGGTTAGCTGATGTTCTGGCTTGTAGGTTATTGATGAGCCCGGTATAGCCCTTAATCAGGCTGTCCATTACGATTCTCTTTTTTTTAAGCTCAGTAAATTGCGCCTTAAATAAAACTTTTAAAGAATCTGTACGAAAAACTTTGATCAACACCGAATCCTTCCGCAGGTTTAGGATTTCTGTTTTTAGTTGCCGTAATTCCTTCTCATAATCATTGAGGTCTTGCAGGCATTCCTGATTGTTGGTTTGCAGTTCATCCAGCAAGGTTTGATACATTTGCAGGTTCTGCAGGTTTAAACTCCTGTCGCTCTGCGCCAATCGCTTTTTAAGCAGTTCCAAAGCCGCTTCATCCTGTGTAAGGTGTTTTGCTATGGGATCAAGCTTGGTAAAAGAAGCCATGGTTACGGGCACCTTATTGACGACTTCAAACACCTTTTCGAGATGAAAAAGATAATCTCCTTTTGTAAGCATCCCGGAATCGGCCAAAAAAGCCATATCCTGAGCCTTTTCAATAGGGTTGTTTTTCTGCTGAGCAAAAGTCAAAACTCCGCAGAAACAAAAAAGGGCAATAAAAAATAATTTTATTGCCCCGTTATATTTATGATAGGTTATGCCCACAAATTAGCAGGATAAGTACCTTCATCTACTAGTTTTTGCAATTCTGCTTTTACAACTGGTGCATCTTCTTTAAAAGTTACACCAAACCATTTTGCTTTGGTTGGAATCATTTTCAATTCTGCATTTCCGGAATTGATGCAAATGTCTGCCACTTCCGGAATTAGAAATTCTGCCTTAAGTTCAGTGTTCAGGTTTTTATCCAGAAACTTGTAATATTCGCCTTCGCTCCAGTTTACAAATGCTGGTGTGAAGCAAAAGAAGTTCATACTTACCTTGGTATCTAAAGGCAATTCTTTTTCCTCGTCACCTTCTTTTGTGATGGCTTTACCATCTTGTTTAAAGATCTCTTTGCGCTCAATAATGCCTGTAACGTTACCAGCCTCGTTTACACTAATCTCGCCCCTGGTTACAGAACCGTTATCGCTTAAGGTGTTTCTAAGTTCATAGCCTAAACTTGCATATTTACCATCACTTGCCGAGGTAGTTAAAAACTCATAGGCTGACTGGAATGCGTCAAATCCGTAAAAATCATCTGCGTTAATTACAGCGAAAGGCGCATCCAACGCATCTTTGCAGCAAAGCAATGCATGTTGGGTACCAAAAGGTTTAGTCCTTTCGGCAGGAATTTCTCTGCCACCACTAAATTTGTCAAGCGACTGGTATACGTAATCCAATTCAATTTTCCCTTGCAGCTTAGGTTCAATAGATGCTTTAAAAGCATCTGCGAACTCTTCACGGATGATAAAAATCACTTTTCCAAAGCCAGCTTTAATGGCATCGAAAATAGAGTATTCCATGATGGTTTCTCCCGAAGGACCAAAAGATTCAGTTTGTTTGTTACCACCGTAGCGGCTTGCCATTCCGGCAGCTAAGATTACTAATGAAGGTCTTTGAGACATATGCGAATCAGATAAAATAATTTACGTTACAACAAAATATTTACGGAATCGTTCATTTTATTTGAAAAGTTTAAAATCCGTAGTATTTCGGTTTGAAAGATATGAATTTGTTCTGACAAACTAGAAAACTTGAATTATTTTAAGTGCAGGGCATGGTCTCCAGGGGCATTTTGACCAGCCCAGATTTTAATGGCCGACCAGGGCGCAGGCGCTGCTGACCAAAACTCGTCTGTTTCTGGCAAGCCTAAGGGAAGAAATATTGCTGTACAAATGTAAAGGCTGCCTGTATTGTTATAAAAATCTGCCAGTGCCGGTTGTGATCCGGATAAACCGATATTGAGCCAGCCATTACTGAAATTTGCAGGCGCAGTTAATGTTTTATGGATTACGGCATTCAGCGCTTCCCTCACCTGAGCAGGTTTTAACGAAGCTGGCAACTGGTGCTTCAGCGCCATGTTGGCCAGGTGCTGGAATGCTCCGCCACGGTAAACTATAGAACGTCCGGTTGCAGGAAACGAGCCATCAGCATTGATAAACCGCTCTTGTATTTCTGCATATCGTTTACTTATTTTATCCAGCTTCAACATTTCATTGGCATACCGTTTTTGCTTTTCGTTAACCACTTCCATAATTGTAGACAGGTAGGGCTGAATGACAAAACTATTGTAATAATCCAGCGTAAATTCCGGGCCATCGGCAAAGAGCCCATCGCCTGTGTACCAATAATTCATGAACTGGGTAATTCCATAATTAATCCTCAGTTCATCGTAAGGATGGTTGTATTTACAGAAAAATGCTTCTATCATCCCCGAAAACAGCAGCCAGTTGTTATAATATGGTGTAATTGCGCGCGTAGCCTGCAAAGCATCTACTACCTGCTTTTTAACCCTGGCATCCAATTGTTCCCATAATGCTGGGCACCTGATGAAGGCCAGGGCAACATAAGAGGCATCAACTAATGGTTGCGTGCCTTCTCTCCATTCCATATAATCTTTAGCAGCAGGGTTAGTGGCATTGTCTATAGATTTTAATGACCATTGAAAATACTGCGCCCTTAACTGTTGCTCCTGCTTTGTGCCGCCAGTAAGGTTTAACCACGGAGCTATTCCACTTAGCGTTCTGCCAAAAGCTTCCAGATACGCGACTTTTGTACGTTCCTCTTTATTGTCTGTAACGGCAGACACGGTAACAGGCATAACGGATTTTAATTTATCCTGCGAAAGGTTGAGCAATACCGGACGCGCTACTTTATCCAATTGTTCTATCCATAAGTTACGCATAGCTTTGTTTTGCGCCTTACAGCAACAAACACAGGCGAATACTAAGAAAACCATTAAAACTACGGCAGAGGATATAGCTTGCTTCTTCATTTAAAACTAACTTTAAGGGTAGAGCCTGCAAAATCACCTTGTGGTAAACTTAACTGCAAACTGCGTTCGTTGAGCGCTAATTGTACTTCCTTAATTTTCCTTGTTGGGTCTGAGATCCAAATTGTACCCTCTTTAAACATCAGCAGGCATGGCTGATTTACGGAGAGCTTTATTTTTTTGGGCAACATTAAACTGCCCGCTTGGTAAAAAACAGCCATTACCGTTCCTTTGGATGCTATGGCTTGAATTTCCGGGGTATTTTGAACAATTAGAAAATCCGCATTAGAGGCGGCCTGTTTGGTTTCCTTCAATCCTACATCAGGCTTAATGGCGTAGGCATAACTTGTATTTTTTAGATGCGGCATGTAAATGCTAAGCACAGAATCGGCCACAGTTTCATTTGGAGAAGCAGCATAGATAGCTTTCCAATTGCCCTTTCTAAATGAGGTTTCTGCTTTTACTTCCTGATCTTTATCGGGGAAAATATAGGCTATGCTGTCCTGCCACAGCCAGGTACTTCCGCTTTTGCCTTGCCCTTTAACCAATGCTTTTCCATTTTTAAAACGCTGGTTTACAGTGGTAACAAGTGCCCTGGGATTTGCGGAATGGATACCTGCACCCATTGCAACCATCATGTTGTTGATGTAAAAATAACTTTTGTAGCCTTTAACACCCAGTCTGTTGTAATACATTGCGGTCAGGCCCATCTCGCCATTAGCTACCTGCCCTACAAAATTTGAAGGATTAAGTGCTTTGAAAGTTTCAAGCGCCGAAGGATCAACGGTGGTATCGCAAGTTATGCCGGGCAACATGGTCCAGTTCCATAACGGTTCGATGTTCAGGTACTCTTTAGCACTGCGCTGAATGAGTGTTACACCATCATTTAAAAAAGAACCGAGCAGATTTTCACTGTTGATAGACTCTACCGCCCTGAAATAAGCACCCTGCATTTTTACACTCATCATATAGCGGTTGGGTTGCGAATGAAGCATATAAGCACTTCGCCAAAAGCTTTTGTTTTTATCCTTACAAGCCAGCCGATCAAAGCCATCGAGTCTAAATTGACATGGATTTTCTTTTACGAAAGACCTGAGTAAACTAAAATCATCATATAAATTAAAGCCACGCTTTAAACCTGCGTATTGCCGCAACTGCCGGCCAATGGCGGTAATGTCCATCCCTCTTTTGTAGATCACATACCGCAATCCCTGCGTGCAATAATCACTAATCATTTGCTGCTTTTCTTTTTCAAAAGCGAAGGGAGAGTTTGCCGTAACCTTCATCCAAAACAACAGGCTGTTAACGAAATGAATGCCATAGTTACCAAACTGCAACATAGTTCCATGCTGATGAAAACTGTAATCGGGCTGGATGCCTTCATCGGTACCAATTTTAATGACCGACTGCATCTGCGTAATTGCAGTTCTAAATGCCGCTTCGTCATTGTGCAGCAAGGCCAGGCGAGACTCGATATCATGCTGCCAAATCTTGTTTTGCCCTGTAGGGTTAGGTTGGGGGATCCTGGGTTTTAGCACCACATCAAGGTAGCGAAGTTCATCTGCGGAAGCTGCTTTATCCATCATCAGCATTACACTTGAATAGGTATAAGGGGTGTTAATTTGATTTTGCCACCAGTTGGGGCATATAGGATCTGTAGTAATCCAATAGTGTAAGCCCCGGTGTAGTGCTTCCAGATATTTTGGGTCTTTTGAGGTATGGTAGATCCTTGAGATGAGCATTAACCGATACAAATGCCAACTAGGTGACCAGTCACTATTCACATTCGATTTGTAATCAATATCCGACCATGAACCTTCAGCATTTAAGGCTTTGAAGTATCCTTTTGCATCCGTCTCGTATCTAATGTCATCTGTTAGGCGGTAACTTTGTTCTGTAGCATGGGCTGTATCAGATAGCAGCAGCTGCTTGCAGTTTTCTCTTACCCTTAGCAGCATCCCATTTACCGCAGTCTGCGCTTGTGATGCCGAAGTGATTGACAATAGGAGGCCACAGAATAACATTTTTTTAATTGACAGTTTCATAAAGCAGGTACTTAATTTTTATAGGTGTCTCTTACGGTTAAGACGCTTAGTTTGCCTATTGCCTTCTCTTCTGTAATAAAACTTACCTTTTTGGTTTCGCCAGGCAGCAGATCAAAATAATTGTCGGAGAAATGGCCTTCTGTACCTTCAAAATTCAGGTATACATTTTTAGCCAGGGCATTTGCACTGAGGCTAAGCTCCACACCATTTTTAAGCTGTTTTAAGCTATGTTTTACTTTAACCAGGGGAAGATTTACATTTTTTATCCTGTCAAAATAAAGCACATTTTCTGCCAGTGTATGATCCTTTGCCGCTAATTTTGCGGCTAAAAAAACGTCTTCCTTGTTGTTGCCTTTTAGCACTTCAATTACCGGTATGGTATACAACAAAGCTGAGGCATTGGGTTTAATGGAGACTTCCTGAGTTTTATTCCAAATGACTTTGCCTGTAAAATCTGTTACGCTGAGACTTAATTTTGCCTGAACAGTAACAAGGCTGTCTGAAACGACCTGGACATTGAGCTGATCATTTTTTACATAAGGAGAAACCAGGAGATTCTGAAATGCCTTTTTTACAAAATAATGCAAGCCCTTCCAGTTCTGGTAGTAATCCATGCCCGACCAGGAGGCCACAGGCCAGCAATCGTTGATTTGCCAATACAAAGACCCCATATTATAGGGCATGGCACGGCGGTGGGTTTCCATACCTACTTTCATCCCTTCGGCTTGCAATACCTGCCCCATGTACAGCAGGTTTTTAAAATCAGATGGAGTTTTATAATACCTGTCCATATAAGTTTTAATCCGCTGATTGCCAATATCCGTTCGCTGATGGCTCAACATTACCTCAGAGTCAATCTTCCAATCCTGGGCTATTGTAAACTTCTTTACGGTAGCAAACTCAGGAAAAGATTGAAAACCGTATTCGCTTACAAATCTCCCAACGTGATCGGCAAAAGCGGTAAAATCGTGTTCCGCATACCAAACACCCCAATAGTGCATGTCGCCATGCGCACTCACATCTGTAGCATGTGCATACTTGGTATTAAAGGGGGAAGATGACCAATAAAAAGCCGCAGGCAAAGCCTTTTTAAGTGCATCAGGCAGGATTTGCGTAAATACCTTTTGATAGTTGCGCCAAAGATCTGCTTGTTGCACATCTGTGTAGCGCTGTTTCCAACCCCAGCCAGCCTTTTCCTGATAGTTGGCCCATGCGAGGTCAATTTCGTTGTTGCCACACCACAATACAATAGATGGGCGATGACGTAAACGATTAATGTTATAACTTGCTTCTTTTTGAATCTTATCCAGGTAAGCACTATCGCCGGGGATCATGCTACAGGCGAACATAAAATCCTGCCATACCATAATCCCTTTTTCATCGCAGAGGTCATAGAAGAGGTCCTTCTCATAAAAACCACCGCCCCATACCCGTAGCATATTGATGTTGGCCGTTTTTGCTGCATCAATAAGGGATTTATATTTCCCATCGCTTACACGAGGAATAAACATATCCTGCGGAATATAATTAGCGCCCTTACAAAACACAGGTACCCCGTTAACCTGCACGTAAAAACTGCTCCCTGCAGAGTCTGGCTTTTGGATAACCTTAATGTCTCTGATGCCTATCTTTTTATACTGTACATCGCGAAGTACCCGACCCTGGGCAAGCTCTACCTTAAAATCATACATATAAGGCGTGCCTAGATTATGCGGCCACCAAAGCCGTGGTTTAAGCATTTCGAAAGGAAGATCCAGTGTTGTTGTACCCGCCTTTACAGTTGCCTTTAGTGTAGCCATTAACTTGCCATCGCTGGTTACAGACAGTTCTACTTCTGTTGCCTTAGTAGCTTGCAGGGTAACATGCCCTAGCAATGTGGCATTGTCTTTACTCACTTTTTGCTGCTCATAAAAAACATCGCTAAGCCTAACTGTGTTCCATCCCTTAAGCCCAACAGGCAGCCAGATGCCGGAAGTCACCAGTCTTGGTCCCCAATCCCATCCAAAATGATAGCCGGGTTTCCTCAAAAAGATCCCAACCTGGTCCTTACCCATTCCACCAGTCTTTGACTGGTCATTTGGGCTAGGCAAAGCATAACCTAATTTCTTTAAACCCTCCAGGCCCATGGCCGTAGGCGAATGAAACAATAGCCTTAATACATTGCCCTTGGCTTTCAGTACTTTCTTTACCTCCGCTGTCCAGCTTACAAAAAAGTTATCTGCCTTAAACAGTAGTTGTTCATTTAAATATACGTCAGCATAAGTATCCAGTCCTTTAAAATCAAGCTCCAGGTGCTCCATCCCCATTAACTCAGCAGGCACATCAAATGATTTTTGATATACCCAATTGGCCTTATCTATCCATTGAACCTGCTTTTCATTGTTCCGGTAATAAGGATCAGGAATCTTTTTATTGTCCAGCAAATCTGTATGCACGGTACCCGGCACTGTTGCCTTCATCCATTCGGCATCACCTGATTTGTGAAAAAGCCAACCTGAATTAAGCGCCATCTCTAAAGGTTTCTGCCCAAAGCAAACGGCATTAATCAGCATCAAACATAAAATTAGTATCTTTCTATACATTCGTCATTCTTTAAGCACTCAATCTCATTGTAATTATTAAAAACAGGTGGTCTCAGAGAAAGCCTGGCGTTGTCTGCCGAAGGCCTGACAAATGCAGCTTTCGAAGAGATTACCTGTTTTATTTATTTAAGAAACTTTTGCTGCTTTACATAATCCAGCACTTCCTGAAAGGTCCCTACCCACACATCCTTATTGGCAGCAAGGTATTGCAACAACTGCTCATGTGCCTCCGCAGAAATATCCAGGTAATCTCCACCAACACCATGAAACATAAATACTGCAAAACCACCTGTTTTTTGCGCATCCTTAACCAACCCAATCAGTGCATTACCATCAGTTTTGGCGGCCAGCCCCCATGCAGGCACCTTAAAATAATCCAGGGCTTTAAAATCTGTAACCACAGTGTGGTTTCTATCGCTCCCTGCACGCGCATATTTGATAAAACCAGAATTTTTAAGCTGTAGAGTATAATCCTGCCCACCAGCTAATGATGCTCCACAGGGATAGGCATAAGTACGTGTTTTCATTCCATCAATGCCATGCAGGAGCTTATTCATCAGGCCAATTTCCCGAACCATAGATTCTGGCGTATATTGCTCTGAATACGCATTTGCTTTATAGGCTTTTTCTGAACAAGGGTGATAAATACTATGGTTGGCCAGTTCATTCCCTTTGCGGCCTGCAGCTGCCCAACGGTCCATATCTTCCTCTTTAAACCTGCCATCCAGAAAGAAGGTTCCTTTAAGGCCATATGTAGAAAGTTGAGGTACTGCAAAAGCTAACTGAGAGGCCAGCGCATCATCATAACTGAGAATAATGGCCGCCTTTTTACCAGCAGGCCATTTAAACTCAGTTTGAGCGCTTGCGATGCCGTAAACCAAAAGCAATACGGCAAAAGCAAATTTCTTCATGTTTATTTTACTTCTTTATAGACACGAACATAGTCTACCAACATTACAGCAGGCAGTTTAGTCTCATCAATTACCTGTCCTGGCCATTCTCCACCTACAGCAAGATTTAAGATAATGTTAAATGGCAAATGAAACTCGCTTGTACTTGCGGCCCCGTCTTTGATCCAAACGCCATGGTAAAATTTGTCATCTAAATACCATTTGATGCTTTCTTTGGTCCATACCACACTATAAACATGGTATTCTGACGGTGTGCCATTTAATTTATTTCCCGCACTGGTATGTGTACCATCTGGTTTTGCCCAGTGCGCAGCGCCTGAAACCCATACTTCAGAATTGATGGTTTCCATAATGTCTATTTCGCCGCAAGCAGGCCAGCTTACACCTGGGGTGTTTCCCCTGGCCCTCATGTTTACGCCCAACATCCAGAATGCAGGCCAAAGACCTTGTCCGCGCGGAAGTTTCATCCGTGCTTCAATTCTACCGTAAGTAAACTCACGTTTATTTAAGGTATTGATCCTACCGGAGGTAAAATTGCTAAGTGGTGCTCCTGCAATAGTTTGTCTTTTGGCCGTGATTTGAAGGTTTCCATCAGCAACAGCTACGTTAGCTGCCTGATAGTTTTCCTGCTCCACATTTCCCCAAAATCCATAACCAATATCGTAATTCCAGTTTTCCGTTTTTAGTGCGGTACCATCAAATTCGTCTGACCATTCCAGTTCGTATTTTACCTCTGCCACCGGCGGGGTAACCTCTACCTCATCCGCTGCTGTAATTTTATTTTTCTTGCAGGCCGTACTTGCCAGCAGCAATAAGCTTATAAATAAGCCTCCTGTTAAGTGTAACATATGTTTTGAATTATGACGTTTCATAGCTTTATTTTTTAATTTGGTTAGATAATAATTTATCGTACATCCAGTTGTTCAACAGTTCCCATTGCTCTGGATAGCCAAAATGGCCCGTGTCTCTGGCAAGAAACAATTCTTTGGCTGCAGTAACTGAATTATAAACGGAGAACATGGTAGTGGGTGGGCAGGTTTCATCATTAAAACCCCAGGAATACATTCCCGGCACCTTTAATAGTTTGGCAAAATTTACCACATCGTAATACTTTGAAGTCTCAATGCGGGCAGGTGTATTGTTAAAAGCTGCATTGTCTTTATTGAACATATGCGGCCAGCCTCCGGCACGGTTATGCAGGTAACCAGTTAAATCTGACAGTGCCGGAAAAAGACACACCAGGTATTTAACACGGCTATCCAACGCAGCGGTAACTACAGAAAGTGCGCCGCCCTGACTGCCCCCAAATACCGCGATATTTTGCCCGTCAAATTCGGGCAGGCTATGGATTAAATCTACCGCTCTAACACAGCCCATGTAAACCCTTTTGTAATAGTATTGGTCTTTGTTATCCAGGTTATTAAAGAAATAATTATTCAGTGCACCATCAGATAAGTTAACATATACACCCGGATCCATTGTTACCGGAATGCCATGAATAGCCATTTCTACAGTAATAATTCCTTTTTCTGCCGCGGTAACATATCCATTTAAGGGTCTGATTCCTGCCCCCGGAACAATTAATTCTGCCGGATATTTTCCCGGTTTTTTGGGAATGCAAATCATACCATACAACCTGGCCCCATACCTAAAGTTCTGCACGCTAAACTGGTAAGTATTCACCTTTTCTGTACAGCGCTCTGGGATTAAGGTAAGTTTGGTATCTAGTGGTATTTTTGCAAGATCACTTTTCGCTTTATCCCAAAAGGCATTAAAATCTGCAGGCATATCTGTGGTAGGCTTAATCTCATACGGATTAAAACCTACGGTTGCCAGCCCACGGTATTGTTTTCCATCAACAGTAGTAGTGGCAATGCAGCGCAGAAAACCAGGTACTTTCATTGTACCGCCATCAACGGTTATTTTTCCGTCTGGCAGGTCTAGTTTTTTACTATAAGTAGCATCTACTTTTTCTGGCCCAACCTGTACATCTGCCTTGCAATTTTTTAAGGCATTACCGTCTTTTAGTACCGTAATGGTGAAGCTGGCCTTTTCTCCGGTTTTATAGGTCCAATCTGCATGATCAGGTGCCACCAAAACGGTGATATAGGTTCTGGGTGTTTGCGCAGCCGAAGGTACCAGCCAGAGCAGGAGCAAAAGATACATTAAGCCCCCGCGCAGGGGGGCTGTTTTATAAAAATCCGATCTCATCTACATAAACTGAATATCCACCAACATTACTGCCTTCGATCACCCAAATTTTAGAAAAATTAGCAGTTGAAGTGGCAACAGGAAAGTTGGAAAGTGGGATTACATAATCTGTGAAAGCACCTTCTGTGAGCGTAAGTGTCTCGGTATAATTGGTTAGCCCATTGAGCTGAATTTTCACCTTTTTACCTGCTGCACCAGTACCGCCATATATTGACAATTTTAGCGAAGTGAAGTTACTTAAACTTAATGCCGGACCGGTATACGCAAACTGTAAAGGGCAGGAGCTGGCAGTGTATTTAAGGAGAATTGATTTTGATCCCCTTACGCCCCCAGCAGTATTATCTGGGGTAGAACCACCAGCATCTCCCCATCCTCCGTAAGAAGTCATTCCAGATGCCCATCCATCCTGATACAGGATTTTTTTGAAAGCGAAGAACGAGTTTGTGGAAACAGATGACCCGCCTTCTGTAGAAACCGTAACATTGGCTTGAGAAATGCCGGCAGGAATTTTAATTTTAATCTCTTTACTGGTAGGGGTTCCAATAATTTCTGCTTCTGTTGTACCAAAAAGCACCTTTTTAAGGTTCTCAAAGTAATTTCCTGCAATGGTAATGGTACCACCAACTTCACCAAGTAATGGACTTACAGATGTAATTACAGGGAAAGGTTGCAACAGTCCGAAATCATATTCCGCAGCTCCGTACTGTGTGGTTACCTTCAGCTTGTTGGAGTATTGTGATCCGTAAGGAACATCGGTACCCACCGTAAAAATAAGGCTGCTTTCGGTTACAAATGCCGGATTAAAGAATACAGGTACACCATTAATGCTTACACTCATGGTGGTCTTAAGGTTTTTCCCTATCAACATGTATTGAGCATTCCACCGGGCCCCGGTTACAGTTGCGCCATTGGCTACCTTAGTAATAACATTTGCATATCTATTGGAATCCAGTCCTATGCGGATTTCCTTAAATGTGGTGTCATTTTTGGTTAGCGTAGTTACTTTTTCTAATACAGGAGCTTCTTTAGCTCCTGTATTATTCTCCTTTTTACAGGCAGAGTATACCAGGGTGATTGCGGCAAACAGTATCACCGTACGAATTTGCCAAATGTTTATTAAATTTTTCATCGGTATAAATTTGTTTTTAATGGTGATGAAGCTATCATGATTTAGCATACCAGGTGTGGTTTAAAAATCATGATGGTTTCATCTTCAATTATTTAAATACATAAGGTACAGGAGCTTCTTTTAGCTTTGGATTAGCTGCCACTTCAATTTCTGGATATGGAAATAAGAATTGTGAGTCCATCATGTTCAAATACATTGGCGTACCTATTACCCCTCTGTTTTGTGCATTAATGATTGCTTTTGCCAATGGGTGACTAGACACATTGAATCCATCCAAACGTCCCAAATCAAACCAATAGTCAAATTCTATAGCAAACTCAATCCGGCGTTCTTTTATAATATCCATTTTTGTGATTTCGGTTTTTAAGCCTAAGCCTGCACGGGTTCTGATTTTATTAAATGGTGTTAATGCAGCGGCATCAGTGGTAGAAGCTGCATTACCCAATACGGCTTCTGCTTCGATTAACAGAACCTCTGCATAACGCATGAGGTAGGTATTTATACCTGTAGACTGTTGTGCACCTTTACCTCCATTATCGGCAGGAGTACCTACTACATATTTTTTGATACCAGCACCTGTATTTCCGAAACTCCAGGTTGTTGGCACTGTTAATCCACCGGTAGCCTGATTAATTTCTGGATATACATCACCTTTCATCATAATCGTACTGCGTCTCCTGGTATCTCCCGCTTCATAAGCTTCCTGCAAACTATAAGTTGCTGCAACAACACCCCAGCCATCTCCAGTACCTGTTAAAATACTGTTTGTAGCAAATGATGCTTGTAAGCTGTTTCCGCTTCCGTAAGGTCCGCCGCCAACCCATTGCATCGCAGCTACAGACTCCTCATTGTTATTGTTGGCAGTTAAAAACAAGTCGTGATAGGTTTTTCCTGGAACATCAACGCCATACAATTTAAACTCGCCACTGTTGATTACCCTTTCTGCATAAAGCCTTGCATTGGGATAATCTTTCATATAGAGATAAACTTTTGCCAGCATAGCAGCTGCTGAACCACTGGAAATACGCCCCTGTGCTGCGGAGGGTGCACTTCGAATCATTTTAGTACAGTTTTCTTCTGCAAATTTGAGGTCATTAACGATAAATTTATACACGTCAGGGACTGGATTAGTATTAACCTTATATTCGGTAGCAAGGTCTAAGCTATTTTCTATGATTGGAACATTTCCAAACAAACGTGTTAAGTAAAAATAAGCCAATGCACGCATAAAACGAGCTTCTCCAAGTGCATTGTTTAGCACAGCAGAAGGAACAGAGGCCGGAACTTTTACCGGAAGGGTATTGATTAAAGCATTGGCCTGAGCTATTACGGTGAACATTCCAGTCCATGCATTGATGATCTCTGTGTTGTTGCCCGTTCCGGCTATGGTGTTAAATGTAACTACATCTGCGGCGTAACTACGTCCGTTGCCACTCGCTACTTCTGTACAATAAGCAGCTTTATTGTTCCAGAGAAACCATACTTTGTTATATAGGCCATTGGTACTAGCTTTTACCTGATCTGCAGTATCATAATAATTATCAACCGCGATGGCATCTTGTGGTGCCTGGTCAAAAAAGGATTTTTTACAGGCGGAAATCATTAAACAACCAGCCAGCCCGAATAACACAAGATATTTTTTATAGTGTATCATAATCATTTTATTAAAATTCTGCGTTAAGTCCAAAAGTAAATACCCGTGCAGAAGGATATCTGCCGATGTCTACACCCGAATACAAGGGATTCTGATTCTGCAAACCTATCTCAGGATCGTACCCATCATATTTGGTAAACGTATAGAGGTTTTGCACGCTTGCATATAACTTTAATTTATTCAGTTTAACCTTTTTAATAAAGTCTGATGAGAAAGTATAACCAAAATTGATGTTCTGCACCCGCACATATGAACCATCAAAGATGTACCTGTCAGATATCAGGATATTGCTGTTATCAGACGATGCTTTAGGCGCAGGAATATTGGAAGTTGGATTCTGTGGTGTCCAGAAATTTGCCTGTGATGCCAGCTGATTTTGGTAAAGCGAGGTCATAGCAGTTAAAATCCTGTCGGCCATACTCAAAATCCTGCCGCCGTATGAGCCCTGAAGAAAAATACTGAGGTCAAATGCCTTGTAGCTGAAATTGTTGGTTAAGCCAAAGGTAAATTCAGGCTGCGGACTTCCAAGGCTTTCCTGGTCACGTGAATCAATGATGTTATCATTATTCAGGTCTACATACTGTACATCACCTAACCAGGTTTGTTTAGCACCTCTGCTGGGATCATTGGAAACCGGATTACCGAATTGTATAGGTGCATTTCTTAACTGTGCGTCTGTTTTAAAGATCCCTTTAACACGATACCCATAGAACTCTCCTAAAGGACCGCCAACCACAGTTCTTGTAATTGGAATTGCAGTGGAACCATATGTTTGCAGAATATAAGGCAAACCATTGGCTAATGAGGTTACTTTGTTGTTGTACTTGGAGAAAGTTAAAGCAGTATTCCATTTGAAATTTGCTGCAGCGATATTTTTGGAGTTTAACGTAAAATCAAATCCATTGTTGGTAATACCTCCGGCATTTACAAAAGGAGGACTGATACCGCCCATTGATGAAGAACCGCCAACTACATAAGCAGGCAATGGCAACTGGAATAAAAATTTAGATGATTTACGTTCAAAATAATCGAAAGTAGCCCGGAAACGATCTTTGAACAAACCAAAATCTACACCTACATTGTACTCTTCATGATGCTCCCACTCCAGCTCTGGATTTGCAATTCTGTCTAGTAAAAAGCCAGTTCCCAATCCTGATACAGTAGCATTTAGTTTAGAGCCAAAAGCATAACTAGGAATCGCTTCATTTCCAACATGTCCATAACCTATCCTGAATTTGACATCATTGGCCACGTCTTTAATCCTGTCCATAAAAGATTCTTCCGAAACCTTCCATGATGCAGCAAAGGAGGGGAAATAACCTGTCCGGTTACCCTCCGCAAAGTTAGAGGATATATCACTTCTGATAGTAGCCGTTACACTATATTTTCCGTTAAAAGTATAGATGACCCTTGCAAATTTAGACTCCATATTGTGTGGTGGAGTTTTTTGCTCATTAACAATCGCTGTAGCTGAATTTCCAAGATTTAAGGTAGGAACTTCATCACCTAAATTATTAACCAGAAAATCTGAAATAGTAGATTGAACATTATTGTAGTAATTAGAATTTACCTGATAGCCTAATAAAGCCGTTACGTCATGCTTTTTAGCAAACACATGCCTGTAAGTTAAGTACTCTTTCCAGTTCCAGTAGTTATTTCTTCCGTTTTGCTCTCTTAAAACTGCCAGGGGATTTCTAAAACGGCCATAAGAATAACTCGGATTAAAAGTCTTACTGTCTGAAAAACCAAAATCACCTCCAACTTCTGAGCGTAAAGTCAAATCTTTGAAGAACTTGATTTCATTGTATAAGTTAGCATTTAAATTATTCCTGTTTAACCTATTGTAAATACTTAAAGCCTGCTGAACTGGGTTTATCAATCCCGAAATTGCATCAGGCGTATCAGGAGGACCAGCATAGGAGCCATCAGAATTATAGATAGGTACTTCTGGCGCTTGTAATAATGCATTATAAATAATTCCACCTTGATCACTATAAATAATTTTTTCTCCCGTACGGCTTCCAGATATAATTAAACCCACTTTAGCCCATGGTTTAACCTGAACATCTAAATTAGAGCGGAAACTATATCTTTTAAATGAGGAGCCTATGGCAATCCCATCCTGATCAAAATAACCGCCAGAAATGTAATAGGATAACCCATCCTTTCCACCGGAAACCGAAAGCTGGTGACTTTGCATTGCTGCGGTACGAAAGATGGCGCGTTGCCAATCTGTGCCTTCGCCCAGCATATCCGGACTGGCCAGCTCATCTCTACGGGTCATCCCATAAGAATCTGCCAATGAGTTTTGCAGTTTTGCATATTGCGGCAAGTTCATCAGCTTAAGAAATTTCTGAGCCTGCTGTAACCCGCTGTATCCATCGTAATTGATGCGAGCGCTTCCCATTTTTCCCTTTTTGGTAGTAATAATAATTACTCCGTTCGCAGCCCTGTTACCATAAATTGCGGCAGCAGAGGCATCTTTTAAAATGTCTATTGACTCTACGTCATTTGGATTTAATAAGGCCAGGGGGCTTGGTGAATATGCACCTGAATTTGCACTAAAAGATTGATTACCATTTGCATTTGCTGCACCAGAAATCTCTACACCATCAATTACATACAATGGTTCTGCAGAGCCAAAACTGGCAATTCCGCGAATATGTACAGAGGTTTGACTTCCGGGAGCGCCCGAATTTTGCGAAACCGTAATACCCGCAGCCTTGCCTTGCAGCAATTGGTCAATGCTGGATTGAGGAATGGCTGCAATGTCTGCTGCCTGAACAGAAGAAATAGAGCCATTGATATCCCCTCTTTTCTGCGTTCCGTATCCGATTACTACTACTTCATCGAGCCCGGTTGATTTAGTGCTCAAGACCACATCTATTACGCGCTTATCACCTACTTTAACGTCTTTGGGAGAATAACCCAGAATGGAAAAGATGAGTGTAGCATTTGCATCAGGGACATCAATGGAATAATAACCGTTCAAATCTGTCATAGTTCCTTTATTTGAACCAAGAATTCTAACGCTAACGCCTGGCAAAGCGCCTTTCTCGTCCGTTACACGTCCCTTTATGGGAATGATAGCTTTATAAAATTCATTTAAATTAACCTTCCTTTTTACGATAATAATCTTGTTATTAAGCGTATAAGTTAATGGCTGACCATTAAAAGAAGCCTTTAATACCTCTGTCAGCGGTGCATTTTTAAAATCGAGGTCTACAGATTTGGCGCCTTCCAGCATCTCATCTGTGTACAAGAACAAGTATCCTGTTTGATTATGTATCTCCTTGAACACCTGGTCCAGGGATGCATTTTTTCTTGAATAGGTAATCTTTTGAGCATACCCGGCCATGGAGACCTGAAGGAAGGCAGTCAATAGTAGAACCAATGTAAGTTTCATAACCCGTGCATATTTATGAATGCAGACTGGAAGCCTACATCCTGTTTGAGTGTAAAATTTCATTATATTTGGAAATGTTGGGTTTTTAAGTGTTTATTTTGGTTGTCAGTCAATGATAAGCTTTATAAGAAAACCTTTCCCGCCAGAGGTGTTCACAGCACTTCTGGTTTTTTGGTTTTTAAAGCAACGAATGTAAAATTCTACGGCATTAAATTTTCCTCCCTTCTTACGTTTATATTTGGTTATTATAGAGAAGACGTAGACACTTAAGTAAAAGCCCCCTCTATATTTTTTTTATTATAATTATTTTGACCGTAACAGCGCTTCCAGGTAATAATAATCTGCATAAGTAAGCGGCTGATCTACTTCTGTACGCTGCTCAGGAAAATAGCCCACACTATGTTTTAAAATAAATCCACCATTTTTTCCGTTAGATGCCGTATAATCAGTGGAGGATAGCTTTTTTATAATGCCTAGAGCTGCCTTCCTGTATTTTTCTGCATCTGCTTTTTCAACATATTTTGCCAGTTCAAACCATGCAGAACTCATGACCGCCGCAGCTGATGCATCTCTGGGTGCATTTGGAATATCGGGTACGTTGAAATCCCAATAGGGTATAAGATCTTTTGGCAGGTTATGGTGATTTAAAATGTAGGACGAGATATGCCTGGCCTGATCAAGGTATTTTTTATCCTTCGTTTCCCTATACATTACCGTATAGCCATACAGTCCCCAGGCCTGCCCACGGGCCCATGCAGAAGCATCAGCATAACCCTGTGCAGTAATTTGTGCCTTAACCGCTCCAGTTTCCGGGTTATAATTTACCAAATGATATGAACTATAATCTGGCCTGAAATGATTTTTTAGGGTATGGTTGGCATGGGTTACCGCAATTTTGTAATAACTGGAATCGCCGGACATTTTAGTGGCCCAAAATAACAGTTCCAGGTTCATCATGTTGTCTATAATCACAATAAAATCGGAAGGTTTAGAATTCCAGGATCTAATGCAGCCCACCTTTGGATCAAACCTGCTGGCCAGGGATTTTGCGCTGTTCAGTAAAATTTCCCTGGTTTTACTGTTCGGGAACATGCGGTAGTAATTGCCAAAACTGCAATACATCATAAAACCGAGATCGTGTGTAGTGGTATCAAACTGTTCTCCTTCCAGCAATTTCATCATACGCTCTGCTTCTAACAGCATTGCAGAATCTTTAGTAGCTTCATACAAATACAATAAAGTACCAGGATAGAAACCACTGCACCACCATTCAGGACCACTGCTTACAAAGACATCAGTTTTAGGCACGTATGATCTTGGAAACTGACCTCTAGGAATCAGTTTTTGCATAGATTTATATTGGGCGACAGCATTGTGATATAAAGATTTTTGCGCATACAGGGGTACAATAAAAAGCATGCAAAAGCACATGCTTAGCACCGTAATTTTTTTATTCATATTTGGTTAGGGAGTAATAATTACTTTTTTGCCTTCTATTTTATAATCGATAACACCAGTGAGTTTTAGTGCGTTTAGCACTTCTACAATATCTTTGGAACGTGGTACGGTTCCTACAAATCCCTCATGAGTAATGTTTCCTTCATAAATCACCTCTACATCATACCAACGGGCCACCTTACGCATAATGGACTGAATGTTCTCTCTTGAGAACTTAAAATAGCCCTCTTTCCAGTCTATAAACGGCTCTGTATCTACTTCCAGGATATTAAATGATGCTCCTATCCGGGATTGCTGTCCAGGCCTTAACAACTCCGTTTTTCCAGAACTGCGCTGGGCTACCTTTACACTGCCCTCTAATAGTGTGGTGGCCACAACTGGCTCATCCAAATAAGCATTGATATTGAAATGGGTACCCAAAACTTCCACATCCTGGGTGCTTGTTCTTACCCTAAAAGGTCGTGTTTTATCTTTAGAAATTTCAAAATATCCTTCTCCAATCAATTCAACAGATCGCTGTTTCGCAGAAAATACCGAAGGAAACTTTAAAGAGGACTCAGAGTTTAACCATACGGTACTCCCATCGGGCAGTTTAACAGTGTACTGCCCCCCACGAGGTGTAGATAAAGTGTTGTAGGCAATTTCAGTCCCTGCTTTGAGTTCTGAAGCATCAAAAACAATCTGCCCGTCTTTTGCTTTATAAATTACAGCATTCCCAGAATTAGTAAGTTTTCCAACCCCCGCGGTATCCAGTATGATTTTTTGTCCATTAGCCAGGGCCAATACAGCCTTATTTCCACCCTGGACAATTTTAATTTTAGAAAGCTGGCCATCAGCGGCGGTATTTTTGCCAGCAGGGTTAAGAAGATATTTGCCCGCAACACCACAAACAATTAATATACAGGCAGCAGCCACAATATTTCTAAATTTAGGCCATAACTTTACCGTCTGAACCTCGGTGTTTTCATAGCCTTGTAAACTATTTAACCTGGCTTCAATCTTCTGAGCCAATTTCGGATCGAAGGACATCTGTTGCTCTACAGCCATTCCCCTGTAAAGATCCATTACACGTTCTACCTGTCCTGCATCCTGATTGTACAGCCAATTGATAAATAACTGGTGCTCTTGCTCGTTATGCTGGTTGTTGTAAAATTTCTTAAGAAATTCCGAAAGTTCTTTCTCTTCCATATAGTGTAGACGAATAAAGGTCTAAAAAGAACCCCTTTGAAGATAATTTAAAAAAATGTGCAGGAGCATAAAGAAAGACAAAATCTCATTTCTGTGCATATACTGACGTACAAAGCTAATCCCGGCATAAAGCTGTTTTTTTACAACGGACTTGGAAATGTTAAGTTTTGCCGCAATTTCATCAAGTGACAGCTCCTCCCTAGTACGCATTAAAAATATCGCCCTCCTCTTTTCAGGAAGCATAGCAATGGCCTCTTCTGCAATTTTCATGTGCTGCTTATAGATCAGCGGTTCGTCAGTCCGTTCATTACTGTCTTCACTATCTGGTTTCAGCGCATTGATTGCTTTGGCTTTCACCGCATTTCTGCGGATTTCATCTAAAAGCAGGTTTTTAGCAGATTTAAATAAATAAGGCTTAAAAGAGGTAATGTATTGCAGGTTCTCTTTTTTCTCCCAAATTTTAACGAATATATCCTGAACAATTTCTTCGCTGGATTCCCTGGATTTGGTGAACAGGTAAATATAATTATACAGTTCTGAAAGGTGCTGCTGATATAACGAGGAAAATGCTTTCCTGTCGCCAGAAATGATCTTCTTTAGTACATCAGCTTCATTAAAATGGGAATCCACAAAGAATTGTATTTGGTTTATGCTTAACAAATATATAGGATAAAATCAAACAAACAAGTCCCGGAATTTATAATAAAGCCTGTATAAATAAAATACCTAAATTTGTCTCCTTTCAATCCATAGACTTCCATTTGTTATGACCCACAAGGAAAAATTAAGCGAAATACGCAAGCAGATGCAACAAGATAATGTTCAAGCTTACATTATCCCTTCTGCCGATCCACACATCAGTGAATATTTGCCAAACCATTATAAGTGTATCCCTTTTACTTCAGGTTTCACGGGTTCTGCCGGAACCTTGGTAATTACCCAGGATTTTGCAGGCCTTTGGACAGATTCCAGGTATTTTGAACAAGGTGAAGAACAATTAAAGGGCAGTGGTTTTACCCTGGTTAAACAAAAGGTACAGGCCTATCCGGAATACATTCCATGGCTGGCAGATAGGTTATCTGCAGGTGATACCGTTGCCAGTGATGAGAAATTACTGTCCCTGATGCTGGGTACAATACTTACCGAAAAACTTTCTGTAAAGGGAATTGAAGTACGCAGTAAAGACTATCTAAGCCCAATTTGGGAAAACCGTACTCCCCTGCCAACTGAAGCTGCTTTTTTGATTGAAGACGATTTTAATGGTCAATCTGTAAATGCTAAACTTGCTGCAGTACGTGAATCACTAAATACCTATGCCGCCCAGTATCACTTAATCTCTTCTCTGGATGACATTGCCTGGTTGTTTAATATCCGGGGTAAAGATGTAAGCTATAACCCGGTTACACTTGCTTTTGCGCTGATTAGCCAGGATCACGCTAATCTATATATCAATCCTGCTAAATTGACTGCAGAAGAGAAAGAAACGCTGCTCAAAAGCGGTGTTGAGGTATACAACTATGATGAGATTGAAAATGCACTTAGCAGGCTTCCGGAAAACAGCAGTATATTTATTGATCCAAAGCGGAACTGTTTTGCCTATGCGAAACTTATACCCGCATCGGCCAGAATAGTTAAGGAAACTAATCCTTCAACAATCTTAAAAGCCATTAAAAACGAGACAGAACTGAGTAATACCCGAAACACGATGGTAAAAGATGGTATTGCCATTACACGGTTTTTGAAATGGTTGATGGAAAATATTGGTAAAACACCAATTACAGAACTCTCTGCTGCTGCAAAATTAAGGGAATACCGGGAACAGCAGGAAGGATTTTCTGGCGACAGTTTTACCACCATCAGTGCCTATAGGGCACACGGGGCATTACCACACTATTCTGCCTCTGAAGAAAGTGATGCAGAACTAAAACCCGAGAGCCTGTACCTTGTAGATTCTGGCGGACAGTACTTCTACGGAACAACTGATATTACCCGCACGCTGCCCCTGGGGCCAACTACAGAGGAGGAAGAAATAGATTATACGCTGGTGCTAAAGGGTATGATTGAGGGTTGTAAAACCCGATTCCCTAAGGGAACCTGTGGCTACCAGATTGACGCAATTACCCGAAACCCGCTATGGGCACATGGACGCAATTACGGTCATGGAACGGGCCACGGTGTAGGTTATTTCTTAAATGTGCATGAAGGGCCACAAGCTTTTAATCCAACCAACAATCCAATTGCCATGGAATTAGGGATGATTACCTCTATTGAACCTGGCATTTACCGCCCTGGCAAACATGGCATCAGGATAGAAAACCTGGTGAATACGGTAACGGATATTAGCACGGAATTTAATGATTTTTATGCTTTTGAGACTTTAACACTTGCACCAATACACACTGGTATTTTACGTAAAGATCTTCTGGAGCAAAGCCAATTAGACTGGCTAAATGAATATCATACTAAAGTGTATGAAAAACTGAGCCCATTTTTAAAGGAAGAAGAGAAACAATGGCTTAAAAATGAAACCAGGGCAATTTAAGCCGGAAGGCTAATTTTACCCATTAATACTGTAGGCAATCCGGGGCGGCTCCCAAAACTGAGCTGCCCTCCGCTTACGCATTCATTAGCCAAGACCGCAAATAAAACCGCCTCTTTAGCATCTGGGTTTATAGCAAGCGCATTGGTATCCTTTAATTCCTTACCCAATAATTTGCTGAGTTTATGTACCAGCAGTGGGTTATGCATACCCCCGCCACTCATATAAATTTCAAAGGCATCTAAGCCATTCATTGATCGTTTGATGGCATCTGAAATGGTAACCGCAGTAAATTCGCATAGTGTAGCAAGGACATCTTCATTATGCAACCCAGTAGTGGCAGACCTTTCTCTTGCAGCATCCAGATAACTCAGACTGAACAATTCCGGTCCGGTGGTTTTGGGGAAACCCAGTGCAAAGAAATCATCATTCAATAAGGCATTGAGCAAATCATCATTTACTTTTCCGGTATTCGCAATTGCTGCATTTTCATCGTAATGCTTGCCAGGGTAATGAAGCTGTACAAACTGATCCATTAGGGTATTTCCCGGACCAACATCTGTAGAAAAAACAAGCTCAGCCTTATGACCCGCAGGTAAAAAGGTAAAATTGGCAATACCGCCTATATTTAGTAATATCCTGTTTTCAACGGGGCTACAAAACATCAGGAAATCGCCATATACTGCCAAAGGTGCCCCCTCGCCACCCGCGGCAATGTGTTTCTGTCTGAAATCACTTAAGGTAATGATGCCTGTTTTAACGGCTATATGATCGCCATCTCCAATTTGAAGGGTGGCATTCGGATATTCTGGTAACCGATGTAGAGAAGCAGGTGCATGGAATATCGTTTGGCCATGACTGGCAATCAGGTCTACATTGGCAGCAGGAAATTCCCATTCTGATAAACACTGTAAGATCAACGAGGCGTGATAGCTTCCTATATAGGCGTTGAGCAGCGTTACTTTCTGAAGGTCAACCGACGATTTAAAAGAAACGGATTTTAGCTCTTCTTTAAATTCAGCGGTATAACTTATGGTTTTAAAGTTTAATAATTCAATTTTAGTTTCTGTACCAGCACCTAAAAACCTGCACAGGGCAACATCCAACCCATCAAGCGATGTACCAGACATTAACCCTACGATCACCCTGGCAGGGGCTACCGAAAGTTCTGTTAGCTTATTCAGCTGCTGATTCATCTGCTATAAATTACTTTACCATTTTTAGCAGGTAGGCTCCATAGCCGCTTTTCACCAGAGGTGTAGCTATGGCTTTAAGCTGCGCTGCGTCTATAAAACCCATCCGGTAGGCCACTTCCTCAATACAGCCTATTTTTAAGCCCTGACGCTCTTCTATTACTTGCACAAACTGGCCTGCCTGCATCAAAGAGGCAAATGTGCCAGTATCAAGCCATGCAGTACCTCTGCTCAATACGCCTACCTTTAATTTTCCTTGTTCTAAATAGGCTTTATTAACATCCGTAATTTCATATTCTCCTCTTGGGGAAGGCTTGATATTTTTAGCGATCTCCACTACTGTGTTGTCATAAAAATATAAGCCGGGAACTGCATAGTCAGATTTGGGTTCCAATGGTTTCTCTTCTATAGAGACTGCATTTTTTTGTTCGTCAAACTCCACAACGCCATAACGTTCAGGGTCAGATACACGGTAAGCAAATACTACACCACCTTCAGGGTCAGAACTGGCCTGAAGTAATTTAGCCATCCCATCACCATAAAAAATATTATCGCCCAGTACTAAAGCAACTTTGTCATCACCAATAAAATCAGCCCCAATTACAAAAGCCTGCGCCAGGCCATTTGGCTCCGCTTGTACAGCATAAGAGAACTTACAACCAAGATTACTGCCATCTCCAAGAAGTTTTTGAAAATTTGGAAGGTCATGCGGCGTAGAAATGATTAAGATTTCTTTAATGCCGGCAAGCATCAGCGTTGACAATGGATAATAGATCATGGGCTTATCATAAACCGGCATCATCTGTTTGCTCATTACTAAGGTTAAAGGGTGCAACCTGGTGCCACTTCCGCCTGCTAAAATAATTCCTTTCAAGTTTTTACGTTTATAATGATGAAGATACACTATTTTCCAATTCGGCGTACCATTCTGCTCCATATTTTCTTATGAGCGGTCCTTTTAAGAACTGATAAACCGGAACTTTAAGCTCCCGGCCAAAGGTACAGGCATCACTACAGATACTCCACCGGTCGTAATTTAATACGTCAAACTCTGGATATTGGGTAATACGGATAGGATATAAATGACAAGAAATAGGCTTTTGCCAGTCTACCAAACCTTGCTCGTAACCTTTTTCAATCCCGCATTTAGTGATGCCGTTTTCAAAAGTAACATAAGCACATTCTTTATTTCCATCTACACATGTTGTAGTTAAATCTCCATCTGCATCTACAACAGAAGTTCCCTGTTCTTCTATCGCTGCAACTCCTTTAGGTTCCAGTAAATGCTTAATTTTTGGATAAATTTCTGCAAGAATAGCACTTTCTTCGTGATCCAGTGGTGCACCAGAATCACCCTCTACACAGCAAATCCCTTTACATTTGTTCAAATTACAAACAAAGTTCTGACTGATCACGTCTTCATGAACCAGGGTATTTTGTACTTCTATCATTTATTAATTGTCTTCTTTAGCTATTGGGCCTTTTAATCCGTCAGCAGACTGTATTTCCATCGTTACTGAACCCACCAGAATCTCTACCTCGGCCTTTACAGGAATTCTGTTTTCATCATCGGTTATCCAAAGGTACAACTTACTATCCTTTTTGAAGATTCGGCCGGGTTGTATAGAAGGACTGAATTTTAGACAGCGGATTTTACCAATCTTAGTTTTTATAACTTCTTTACCTATATATTTAATTTCAAGTTTACTGATCCCATCCCCTAAAAAATAGTTTAGCGCAAATTGGTCCCCAATTTTCATTTTCCCCACATCAAGGCTCCGGGCAAAGTAATAGGCAGATACCAGGTCGAATGTTTGGTTCGTTGGCCCGGTAAACGTTCCCCGGTTAGACACCACTTTTTTGGTACTCTGGGTAAATCGTGCTTTATCTACCCTTCTGTAACTGGCCTCTCTAACATTCTCCTGATAAAAATAAGGAGTAAGCTCCTTTTTGTCGATGTAAGAATCATAATGATCCCTGATCTTATAAAAGATATCAAAAGTACCCGAAGTCTTTGCATCTACGGTAAGCTTATACGTATCGTTATTATCGAATTTAAGGTCCGAGTTGAGCACCTTAATTGTTGCTTCGGCCGCGGTGATAAAACCGTATTTCAGTTTATACTGTAATACTTCGCCAGCCTGAAATGCAGGTTCTTTCCTTAGAGGAAGTACTTGTGTATAACCATTTAAACAGGTAATCACACTTATCATTAGTAAAAATAAATATCTCATACCCTAATTTATACAAAAAGCAATCCAATTTCTAATCTTTGCGCTTATAGACCGGCACGGTTGAGCATGGCTCTCCGTACATGATACTTTTAACGACTGGTGTAAGCAGATTAGTAATCTCTACATAAGCAGCCACCGGAACCTCTATATCGCCGCAGCCTTTAACTACTACCCGCTCGTTCGCAAATGCCGCAATATCAATTTTTGTCAGTGCTTTGGTAAACAATACTGCTTCCAGTGTTTCCAAACTGCCAAACACCACCTCATTGGCATAAGGTTTAAGTTTATTGGCCAGTAACATATATGCCCAGGTTGGCACAATGGCATCTGCGCTGCAAATGACAGCCACATTTTTATCTGTAAAAACAGACCAGTCATTAGTTTTAATAAACTCCCTGAAATCCTTTTCTCTCAACATTAAACCGTGGAAGAGATTGTCCTTGATGTCATAGACTACCCTTTCTCCACGATGATAATAATCTTCCAGATTTAAAGTGATCAGGCCACTGCTGGCAACTTTATTAACAAAATTTTCCTGAATCTCCATAGCTGTACATAAAAAAAGCCGGAGGTATAATTACCTCCGGCTACAAAATTACGTAAAATAAGATTAATAGAATTTCACCCTATTGTCTTTTATCTCGCTTTTATCTTGCAAAGCCTGGAAAGCTGCACCTAATGAGCGCTGAGCAATTCCTAAAGCCATGGTTTCTTTCTGTTTAAAAGTATTACCAAGCGGAGCAGGATTGTTAAAACCCAACACGGTATACACGTAGACTCCATTTGAACCTTCAACAGGTTTAGATAACTTACCAACAGACGAGCCAAATACACTTCCAATTAGTTTGTTTTCTTGAGCTGCACCCGGAACAATTGGGTTAGAGAACACAATGTTCTGAACAGGCACAACTGGTTTGCCTAACTTTTTAGCCACCTGATCTAAATTACCTGCGCCTTGTAAAGCAGCAGTAATTTTTTCAGTAAGCATTTTTGCTTTTACCGCATTGCGTACCATCGGTTCAATTTCTTTCTTAACCAGATCAAGAGAAAGTTGGCCTTTTGGCTTAATTTCAGTTAAACGCGCTACCACATAGGCGTTTTCCATAGTATACACCTGGCTAAGGACATCACCTTTATCAGCTGCATAAATGTCTTTAATTAACGGGCGTGGGTTATCTAAGCCAGGCGCATAACCTTGATTTGCCGTCACTTTATCTGCAACACCAACTGTATAGCTCATTTTTTGGGCCAGTTCAGTGAAATTATCAGATTTAACTTCAGCTAAGAAATTAGTTGCTTTTTTGTAAGCAGCAGATTTTGTTTTACTGCTTGGCGCTAAACTTTTCTCTATATAAGCCAGTTTAACAACTTTGCTTGAACCAACTTGTTTCTCAATTTTAATTAAATGCACACCAAACTGAGAACGTACAATTTTTAAGTCGCCCGCTTGCCCGTTGAATGCAGCATTTTCAAATTCAGGAACCATTTGTCCACGTGCAAATGTACCCAGTTCGCCACCTTTATCTTTAGAGCCATCTACGCTGTAGGTTAATGCTAGTGAAGCAAAACTCGCTCCTTTAGCCAACATTCCTTTTAAGGAATCAGCAAGCTTTTCAGCTTTATCTACACCACCTAATTTAGCAGGATCTAAAAGAATATGAGATGCTTTAACTGAATCCGGAGAGAAACGTGCATCAACAACTTTAGCCAGTTTATAAGAATTTCCAGAAAACACAGGACCATAATAACTGCCGGCAGGCAAAGCAAATACAGCAGAATCAACCGCAGGATCTAATTTTCCCTTAGTTAAAAAAGTGTAAGGTACTTTCACATCAGAATTTACAGATGCAAATAAAGAATCATTTTTAGACGTTCTAAAATCTGCAGCCAGTTTTTCAATTTGTGTTTTAGCCAGTAAAGTATCTTCTTTAGTTGGATTGATGTTAAAAGAAACATAATCAAATGTTCTGGTCTCTGCAGGATTATCAAAACGTTTTTTGTTCTCGTCGTAATAATCTGAGTAATCACCATCAGTAGGTTTTACAGAAGCATCAGGAATGCTTGCATAATCCAGACTTACATAATTGAAGTTAGCCAGCTTATTTCTGTTCAAATAATCATCATTTGCCTCTAGCGACGTCACATAAATGGAGTTCTTAACTAAAGCAGCATATTTTTGTTGTAAAGTCTGTTTTTCAATTTCAGTCTGCAACAAATCCCATTGCTTGGCCAGCTCAGGATTTTTACCAGATGATTTTAAGGAATTAATTACAGCAGCACGATCTACCTGACCAGTTTGTTGATTTCCGAAATACTGAACAATTAAAGGACTCAAGTTTTGACCTTTGTATAAAAGATCTACCAACTCATCACCAGAAACCGAAAGTCCTAATCTGTTGTATTCTTTGGTTAACAGCACATTTGCTATTTCACCATTCCAGGCTTGCTCTACAGCCATTGCCTGCATTTGAGGATTTACACTCCCGCCATATTGCTGTTTGAACTGAGCAACACTTTGATCTACTTTCGGTGTAAATTCTTCTATACTGATATCTTCACCATCTACTGAACCCACAACCCTGTCAGATTCGGCCCAGAAAGGCTTACCTACGTTAATTGCGTCGCTCAATAAAAATGCAACAATTGCAAAACCAATGGCTCCTATCAATATATAGCCTGCGCGGTTCCGCAAAAATGTCATTAAACCCATAATACTACCTATTTATATATTTTTTTTAGAGGGCGCAAGATACAACTTTTGAATAAAAAAGAAAATTTAATCTTAGGGAGCAATATTCCCCTTTAAATACGTTTGCCCTTTACCAATATCGGTATTGACATAACTGAAATCTTGTGGTGCGCTAAAGTTTACGGCATCAAAAGTAGTACCGTCTGGCTTGGTCACAATACCTTGCGGAGAGAAGAACATTTTTTTGTTCTGGTCCCAGGTCAGTTCTTCCGTATTAAAGGTGAGGTTATCGTTGATCACCACTACATTTTTCTTGAAAATGGTGAGCTGTTCTGTTTCTTTCATGATGGCATATTCCGAAGTGATGCTTCCCGATTTTTTAAGAAACTGATCAAAAAAATCAATTTTTACACCCTTTGGCATTTCCTGATACTGACCACCTTTTTTTGGTGTAACTTTATCCAGTACAGGGGCATATCCTTTAGCCTTAACCTTCGCAGAATCACTATAAATGAGTTCTACCCCGTATGTTCTGTCGGAAGTAAAAGTAACCTTGTTTGCGGCAATAGCGGCTGCCTTTTTAAGATCATCATCCGTGCATGACACCAGAAGCACCTGCAAAAGGCCCAGTATAACTACACTGAATAGTATACTCCGGCCTTTCATTATTGGAACTTAAATCTTCTGAACCACTTATCATTTAAGGTAAAACCTAAATGAAAGTTGATATAACGTTCTTCCAGCAAACCATTAGAAATTGAACCTCTTTTTCCAAGCTCTGTGGTAAAGTTTACCTTATAAAAAGTTAATCCACTTGGCGATGGTGCTAATGGAAATCCAAAACCAAAAGTAATGGCCATTTGCTTAATATCCTGGTTATTCAAGTTAATAGACGTTTTATCATAAGCAAAACCCAAACGATAATCTACACGCTTAAAATAACTTCCGATGGAAGTTACATCAGGAGTAATCTGAGAACCTATAGAAAAGCCGTAAGTATCTTGTAAACCCTGGTTTTGGTTATCAATAGAAAACTCAGACCATTTACCCATTCTGTAGTCTGCACCGATTAACCACTTGTTGTCTTTTTGCAAAACAACGCCAAAGTTATGAAGCAATGGAAGTTTAAGGTTTGTTTTCTCATTTTCAGTAAACACAAGGGTATCAATTGCAGTCAGTTCATCACCTGAGGTCTGGTCTTTAAAGTATTGCGTAGCTACATAAGATTTTCTGGAATTTACTTTTGAAGATGAAGATCCTGAATATCCTAAAGTAAGCGAAGTTTTATTACCCAGCGGTATATCATACTGTGCACCGTAAGAATAGCTCATTCCACCTACGCTATTTTTATTTTGCATCCTTGAATTAATGGCAGTAGCATCCACAAATTCTGTAGAACGGGATTGCAATAGGTTTCCAAACAGATATTCAGCATTTGCGCCAATCCTGAAGTGATCTCCTAATCCAATACCATAGCCAATATAAGCTTTGGTGATCCCACCCTCGCCGGCATAAATGTAATTGGCCACCTGACTAGACGGATTGGAAGGTGTAGATAAAGTAGTCTGGTTTTCAAACTGGTACCCTAATTCAGAGAAAGGCATAATACCAAAACTCAACGCAGAACGGCGGGTAATAGGAAATGCAAGCGCAACGTGACTTAAAGTTGAATTGAAACTAGATTCACTAGCAGAAGAATTTCTTAACTCTGTAATTCCTCCGGTCATCCCCACATCTATAGTGGTCAGGTTGATCCCCGCATATGATGAAGGATTTTGCATGTTAATGGTATTGTACGCGCTCAATGAACCATTAGGTCTATAAATTGCTGTTGAAATTCCACCCATAGCCCTCAATTGAGGCAATATAGAACCTTTAATGTTTCCAACTCCATATCTGGAATATGGCGACTGTGTAGTAACCTGAGCTTGTGCAGCGACACCAGTTATCAACACTAAAGCAGCAGCTATATAATTAATTTTTTTGTACATATTCAAACGCAATGACTTCATTTAATCCTTTTAACACGAAATAGGGATCGTATATAATTTGAGGCGCAAAGATGCTGTTTTTTAATTGTTTCCGCAAAAAGCCTGCATCTCCGCCCGTAATAACAATTTTTAATCCCTTATATTTTTCATTCTGAAGGGCAATAAACCCTTCTACTTCATTAATTACTCCTTGTAAAACACCATTTTGCATGGCTGTTTCTGTATCTACACCGATTGGTATATCTGCATCCTTATCCCATTTTAAAAGAGGAAGTCTTTTTGTAAAGTGGTGTAAAGAGGCGAACCGCATCCCAATTCCCAAACTTATGGAACCTCCAAAGTACTGGCTTTTATCGTTCAGCAGATCATAGGTAATACATGTTCCTGCATCAATCATAAAGCAGTTTTGCTTTGGAAAAAGCCGATGTGCTGAAATTACCTTTGCCCATCTGTCCAGTCCCAAAGTTGAAGGTGTTTTGTATTGGTTATCGATTTCAGAAAAAAGCCCGTCTTCAGCTCCTCCTTTTGTCGTAAACGCTATGTATTTGGTGCGTGTATTCAAAATTGTTACCAGCTCTCCTGCATCAGCCCCAACAGTAGAAAGAATTGAATTTTGAATGGCAAACCTATCGATCAGATCAATTAGCAATGCTTCATCTAATTTCGGTACTACATGATAATGAACCATTTCATTGCCTTTAAAAACAGCTATTTTGCTGTTGGTATTGCCAATATCAAGGATCAAATTATGCATTTTCAATCTTCATGGCACAAAGCTATTAATCTTTACCAAGTTTCAACTGTACATTTTGTTAAAAAAAGTTAAACAAACAGAAAGTACTGGATGGCCAAAACCAAAATAAGAAATAAACTTTCATAGAACCATTTTTTGGTAGCATTAGAAAAATAATAGGCCAGCAAGACGGCTCCCGGAGGTATGCAAAGCAGAAAGTGTGATAACCTGAAATCTGGCTTTGTATAGAAGCTTACAATACCCAAAATAAACATAAAGAAAAGCATTTGAAAAGCTTTACGGGTGCTGATAAAACTTCTGAAAAAGTTTTCACGCAATTGAACCATCGCTAAAACCATCATAACTGATACCGGAACTAATACCAGATAGTCATTGTAATTAATTTTAAATGCTGAAGGAAATTTGTTGGCAAGAGGTAACCATATTTTGTAAAACATAGCCAAATGATCATTCCAGTAATAGAATACGGCTAAAAAGAAGAAAATAATGATAAAACCTACCAGTCCTGAAACCCATTCGCGCCAATCAAATGAACGATACAATAGTAAACTGAGCCAAAGCATCAGCAACATCACAATAAAGGGGAAATAAATCAGCGTACCTATAGCGATGATCATCCCAATATCAAACATAATCATGATGGCAGAAGGGGACTTCCCTATCTTTAGAAATTTATCCATCATCCAAATCAGCAGGAAATTGCAAATCAAGGTAGGACTTAATACCAGAAAGGGCATGAAAAGGCTGGCGCCAGTAATATACATTAAAGCAGGCAGATAACTGGGCTTGGCCAACAAGCCGTGGTTATTAATTATTCTATTGAACAGAATAGCCTGTGTAAATGTCAATATTGCCGCAAAAATTACATTCCCCAGGGCAGTAAAACCATTTCCCAAGGGGAGATTAATAAAAAACTTCGCATACGGCTCGAGGAACTCAACATTCAGGGCTGGCGGAAGGTCTGCAAAAATTGCCATTCGCATAAAAAAAGTATATACGAACAGGATAAGCAGGTTTATGGGATGCGATGTTCTAAACTGATTAATCATGCCTTTACAGACACAAAGTAAAGGAAATTATCTGGCAAACTGGTTCACAACTTTGTCAATCACGGCTGCAGTTTCATCAGGAAAATGAAAAACATGCTCCTGTGGTTGTGATACCCATTCTTTAATAACTGGCAACCAGTTTTTATTGCTTCCCCAAATTACCGGCAAGCCAAATTGCCTTAGGGCAAAAGCATTACACTGCTGTTCATATTGGAATTTCATAGGAGCCACCAGAAGTTTTTTGCCCATATATAGCGCTTCGGCCGGCCCCTCAAAACCACCTCCAGTGAACAATCCGGTACAGCTTGCCAGGCTTTTATTAAAGAACTCATTGTTTACAGGCTGTACTGATACATTTCCGTCAATATAGCTGAGTCGTGTATGCTTAGAAAAGACTTCCCACTTTATATGAGGTATATTTTTAAGTATAGGAACCAGAAACTGATCGTCTATTGCAGGAAGATAAACCGTATAATGTCCAAGATCTGAAATTACCATATTTCTGATCTCTGCCCGAATTACCGGCGTATAGATGAAATCGTCATAACGGTCAAAATGAAAACCAACATGATGTGTTGCCGGCGCATAATATTTCATCACCAATTGTGCCCAGTCTATACTTTTAGGCTTGGGTACATGCCTGGATTCAAAAGAAGCCTGATGACTTAGCGCAACACTTTCAATACGCTGCTGCTTACAGGCCCAGGCAGTAACCGGCTCAAAATCATTCAAAATCAGGTTGTATTCTTTTAATGGAACCACACGCATATCTTTTGCAAAACGCCTAAGGTTCATGGTTTTCCAGGTTTTGTAGTGATCTACCCCACCCTTTTTACCAAATATGAAGCTAAAACCGTGAAACTGGTACTTCACCTCCTGACTTAACTTCACATCTGCTTGCGTACCGCTAATGAGCAGATCTACTTCACCGTGTTGCTGTAGTAAAGGAATAATTTCTCTTGCACGGCTAATGTGACCATTTCCGGTACCTTGAATGGCATATAGTATTTTCATCCGCAACTAATATCTGTAAAAAATCTCGCTACGCAATTTCTAACTTGATTTTTTGAAGCAGTATATTAATATCCAGCTTACTATGTAAATCTTCACTATCAGATAAACTACCTTCCTCAGCAACATCCTTTTCAAAATCTTTAGCATCATACTTAAAGATGCTCCAGTTTTTATCCTGATATTCCAGTGCAGTGAGGTTTTCAACCCAATCGCCACTATTCAAATAGGTTACCTTACCATGTTCAGAATTGATTTGGCGCATTTCCGATTGATGAATGTGCCCACAAACTACATATTCATAACCATTTTCTATGGCCAGGTCTGCCGCAGTTTGCTCAAAGCTATTGATAAACTTTACAGCATCTTTAAATTGTGCTTTTACTTTTTTAGAAAAACTCATTTTTTCCCTTCCAAGACATTTCAGGCACCAGTTTACAAAACTGTTAATCAGGATTAAACTATCATATCCGATAGCACCCAATTTAGCCAGCCATTTGGAATGCTGCATCGTAACATCAAAGATATCTCCATGAAAAAACCATGCTTTTTTACCATCCAGCTCCAATACCAATTTATCCTGAAGATGGAAAGTTCCCATGTGCATGTCCGAAAACTTACGCAGCATTTCGTCATGATTACCCGTTAGGTAATAAACAGGCACGCCTTCTACTATAAACTTCATCAGCTTACGCACTACTTTCATGTGGGTTTCCGGCCAATACCTTTTACTGAACTGCCAAATATCGATGATATCGCCATTTAAGATCAATAGCTTAGGCTTAATACTTTTAAGATACTTTAACAACTCCTTGGCATGGCAACCGTACGTACCTAAATGCACGTCAGAAATAACCACAATTTCAACCTCTCTTTTAGATGTCATCATCTTCTACCATTAGTTCATAAGGGCCAAAAACAAATGCAACGACTGCAACAATGAATAGCAATAAGGCAATTTCTTGCATAAGGTTTCAGTTTATCAACACAAAAATGCAATAGTCAGGTTAATAAGCTGTTAAGGAGATGTTATGATTTAAAGCCTCATTATACAACCTTAACGCAGCTTTTAAGAGGGGCAATGTTGAAGCTATAGAAGTGCATTATGTATTGAGTATGGCCTGAGACGTGTTTTACCGGAAAAACACGTTAAAATCCCGCTAAAATTATTGAAAATCCACGATGTGAATATACATCGGTCCTGATATCTATAATTTACATGTTAAGAATTGCTTGGTTAAAGCCAGTGGAAAAAAAAATTATAGTAAGGTATCTACAGATTATTCCTGTAGATACCTTACAAATTATGCGGCTTTCTTTTTATTTTCTGTGTAGAAAGCAAAACCTATTGCCCCCATTAGCAGGATAGAACCTAACAGTGAAATCTTCTCTCCCATGTAATAAGAAACCGGTTCAAACTTAAACTCTACCTTGTGGTTTCCTGCTTCAAGCTGCGCAGCACGCAGCACGTAATCTGCCCTGAAATATGGCTTTTCAATACCATCGATATACATATTCCAACCTTTATCATAAAAGATCTCAGAGAAGACTGCAATTGCGGCATTTGGCGTACTGTAGTCGTACACTAAATGATCCGGGTGGTAGCTTTCCAGCTTAATGGAAGCTGTAGGGCCAGCTACACCAACTTTCTTATCGTCTATAAGGCTTTTATATTTCACATCAATAATGGCCTCTTGTTTAGGATCAAAACTGCTGATGGCCTTCATCTCCTGATCAGCATTTTGTGCAAACTGTACACTTTGCACAAACCATGCATTACCTGCAGCAGTAGCATTGCGCTGCATTTTGTACGATCCATTCTGCTGATCCTGAGTAATGATATATTTGGTATTTAGCATATCCAGTACATCCTGGTTGATGCTTTTTGAAAATTGTTTATCAATCAGTTCCTGGTAACGCTTAAGCTTTGCAGCATGATAACCACCCACTGTTTTGTGAAACTGTGAAGCACTGGCATCAGAGAAAGTAGAAATGGTTAAATCCAGCACCCTAAAATCAGGATCCTTATCTGCCAGGATAAAAGTATCCACATCACGTGCTTGAAAATGGTTGTTTAAATCGGCTTTGCTGGCAAAATTACTATTGTTTAAGTAACGTCTGTCTACCTGCCACATATCTATTAGTACTACAAGGCCCAATAAGATAAATACCATCTGTGCATTCATCTTTTTGGTTAAATAAGCCCATACCAAAGCATACGCTACGGCAATGAAAAAGAAAGACCTCCAGGCATCGGCCTTTGCCACATCAGCACGATCGGCAATTAAAGCATTGGCAATATTTTGAGCCGCCCCACGGTTATTTTGCAGCATCTGCGTCAGGGCATCTGTCATTTGCGTATGCATGGCACTGCTAAAGCTAAAAAACACAGTTGGCATGATGGCCACCAGCAATGAAAACCCACCGGTAATACCTGCTGAAATGGTTAGCTTTTTTACCAGTGTTTTTTGGTCATATCCGCTTTCTAAAGCTTCTTTAACCGCCAGAATGGCCAACAAAGGCACCATTAATCCTGTAATGGCAAGGATTGATTCTACGGCCCGGAACTTGTTATATAATGGGAAATAGGCAAAGAAAATATCAGAAACAAATGGGAAGTTTTTACCAAAGGAAAGCAGCAAGAACAAAATAGTTGTTGCCAGTATCCACCATTTTAAGCGACTACGAACAACCAGCAAACCGAAGACAAAAAGGAAGCAAATGATAGCACCAAAATAATAGGGACCTGAAGTTCCGGGTTTTTCTCCCCAGTACTGCTGAAAGCCTACTTGTCCGGCAAGCTGCTGAATGGCTTGTGTAGGATCTCCACCTATTACACTTTGTAATGCAACATAGGTATGACTTTCTGGCTTAACAAGCGCATCTATACTTGTGGCCCCTCCGTAAAGATTGGGGATCAGAAAAGTAAAACACTCCCCCACACCCTGACTCCATCCATAAGCATACTCTTTAGACAAACCATTTTTTTCCTCAGCAGCATCAGATGTTAAATTTGAATTACCACGGTTGGATTCTTTTCCGTACTCATAAGTAGTCCATAATGTACCTGCATTAACCATTAACGCAATTACCGCACCTGCTGCCAAAAAACTCAAACTTTTACCAAAAGCGGCAAAACGTTTTTCTTTTATAGCGTTGTAAATCTCGATACCAATATAAATAAGCAAGGCGATAAACAAATAATACGTCATTTGTATATGGTTAGACCTGATCTCTAAAGCCATAAACAAGGCCAGCAAACTTCCGCCAAGCCAATATTTTCCGCGGAGCGTAAGGATTACACTCGCAATAATGGGTGCACAAAAAGCAATGGCCAGCGCCTTATTGCTATGTCCTGCCGCAATAATGATAAAATTATAAGAGGTAAAAGCGAAAGCTATAGCACCTGCAGCAGCAAGATACGGATTAACTTTAAGTACGCAGAACAGCAAATATGCACCCAGAAGATACAACAACACTGTATCCACAGGATCTGGCAGAACGATTTTCACAAAAGAGATCACATGACCTGCAATGTTCATTGGATATTGAGCCCAGATCTGGTAGGTGGGCATTCCGCCAAACATTTGGTTGGTCCACAAAGGGCCTTTACCATCTTTGGCTTTATAATCCATGATTTCCTTTTGCATGGCTTTTGCCTGCAAAACGTCACTTTGTGCAGGAGCTTTGCCTTGAATAACAGGGCTAAAGTATACAAAACAGATGATTACAAAAAATGCAATAATGGCCAGATGTATGCCATTCCTTTTAAACCAAGTATTCATTAAGAATTATATTAAATGTATTTATAACCCTCAAAAATATAAAAATGAAGGAAATAAGCCCTCATTAATAAAATTATAATTTACGCCCAAGCTTAAGGAGATCAGTATATATTTTTCTTCCCGCCTTACCTTTACCTTCTTCTTTTAAAAGATCGAGATGCCATAACACATAAAAATGTCCATCCAATAATTTGACGGTTTCAATCAGGTTTTCCCACTGAGATAGTATATCCTGATGCCTGAAATGTTTATCGATTTGCAAGCTCCTGTCGTTTATTGCCAATGGATGAACCAAGAGATGCGTGGTTTTTTCAAGCTGCAGATCGTACCAGTAAAATGGCGTACAGGTACCCGCCCTAAAACCAGGTGTAGCAGAATACCCCATGCGGTAATCGTTACCCCTGCCATCTTTAATAAGCTGGAGATAACTATTCGGCAACTGAACATCCCCGTCACATTCGTGATCCCAATACTGGCAGGGTTTCAGAAAAAACAGACCTTTAATGTTATTTGATTCATGTAATTGTTCCAGGTCATGGTGTATCTCAGCTATCTGCTGATCGTCTGCCGGCTTATTCAGGATAAAACGGCCCAGCTTTTTTAACAAAGTAATGGATGACTTATACCATCTGCCATTTTCTTCGGCAGTAGCATTATACAAACAAACCAATGGTATTAACTCAAAGCTCTTTTTACCAAAATATAGAGAAGGATAGTGCTTGAGCAAAATGTTCTTAAGGATTAACGCCCAGGCATCAATAACCGGGATATTTAATAGCTTCAACTTGTTTTGAAGACTCGCTTCCACCGGGTAATTGCCATTTGAATCAGGGGTATGTGGCAAATATTCTTCATAACGGCTTACAAAATAGAATGCTGCGGCAAAAACATCAAAAGGTAAAGCGCTACCTTCAACAGCAAAAGGGACAATCATATCTCCAAATGCTGTGGTTTTGATACTGGGCCGGGCAATGTTGTGCGCCAGCAAAAGATCTGCATTCTTAAAAAAGGGCTCTGCACCTACTGGTTGACCCGCATAGCTCATCTTTGGCAACTCCGACGACTTAAATTCTACCAGGTTAGAACTAAAGCCAACCTGGGTTTTTAAAACCTCTGTAAAGATAAAGTTAAAGATGTACTTTATCCGTGGTGTGAGTAAGGGTACATAAACCAGTAGCTTCATAGATGTCTATAAAAATAGAATATTCTATTCACATTTCAATACCTCAATATTTCTTATCTTTGATTTGCCTATGGAATTTAAACTCGTTTCTGATTATAAACCTACCGGAGATCAGCCTGCTGCCATTAAACAATTGGTTGAAGGTGTAAATACCGGCGACAACTACCAAACGCTTCTGGGAGTTACCGGATCCGGGAAAACTTTTACAGTAGCCAATGTCATTGAGCAAACGCAAAAACCGACTTTAATCCTGAGCCACAATAAAACATTGGCGGCTCAGCTCTATGGAGAATTTAAGCAGTTTTTCCCTGAAAATGCGGTCAATTACTTTGTCTCCTATTACGACTATTACCAGCCGGAAGCTTTCATTGCCAGTTCCAATACCTATATCGAGAAAGATTTAAGTATCAATGAAGAAATTGAAAAGTTAAGACTGCGCACAACTTCTGCCTTAATGTCTGGCAGAAGGGACGTGATTGTGGTATCCTCTATATCCTGCATCTATGGTATGGGTAATCCAGAAGATTTTTCACGTTCTGTATTCCGCTTCTCTGTTGGCACCAGGGTTTCCAGAAACTCATTTTTGCACAGCCTTGTAGAAATCCTTTACGCAAGAACCATAAACGATTTTAAAAGGGGAACCTTCCGTGTTAAGGGCGACACTGTTGATATCTTTCCTGCTTACCTGGACAATGCTTACCGGGTTTCTTTTTTCGGTGATGATATTGAAGAACTGAGTATGATTGATCCGGTAACGGGCAAGACCATTGAAAAGATGAAAGATATGGCCATTTATCCGGCCAATCTGTTTGTAACTCCAAAGGATCGGTTCAACTCTTCCATCTGGGGAATTCAGGAAGAATTGGAACTTAGAAAGAACCAGCTGATTGGTGACAGGCAATTACTTGAAGCAAAAAGGCTTGAGGAAAGGGTGAACTTTGATATTGAAATGATGAAGGAGCTGGGGTATTGCTCTGGTATTGAAAACTATTCCCGCTTCTTTGATGGTCGTTCTCCAGGTATGCGCCCCTTTTGCTTGCTGGACTATTTCCCTGATGACTATTTAATGGTGATTGACGAGAGCCATGTTACTGTCCCACAAATTAGGGCCATGTATGGAGGTGACCGTTCGCGCAAAATGTCATTGGTTGAATATGGCTTCCGCCTACCTTCGGCATTAGATAACCGTCCACTGAACTTTGAAGAGTTTGAACGTTTGGCCCCACAAACTATCTACGTGAGTGCCACACCTGCAGATTATGAACTGGAAAAATCCGATGGCGTGGTCATTGAACAGGTAATCCGCCCTACAGGACTTTTAGACCCTATTATTGAGGTACGACCAGCTGTTAACCAGGTTGATGATTTGTTAGATGAAATAGATAAAACAATAAAAAAAGGCGACAGGGTATTGGTGACTACCCTAACCAAGCGCATGGCAGAGGAACTGACCAAATACATGGACCGCCTGAATATCAAAGTACGTTATATCCACTCAGAGGTGAAAACACTGGAGCGTGTAGAAATCTTGAGAGGGCTCCGTCTTGGTGAATTTGATGTTTTAATCGGGATTAATTTATTAAGGGAAGGTCTGGATTTACCGGAAGTTTCATTCGTAGCCATCCTTGATGCAGATAAAGAGGGTTTCTTAAGGTCTGAACGTTCACTGATCCAGACCATTGGGCGTGCGGCACGTAACGACAGCGGAAGGGTAATTATGTATGCAGACAAAATCACAGACTCTATGGCCATAACCATGGATGAAACCAGCCGCCGCCGGGAAAAACAAATTGCCTACAATTTGGAACACGGTATTACACCGAAAACGGTAGGTAAAAGCCGTGAAGCCATTATAGAGCAGACTTCCGTACTGGATTTTAGCTCTGGTGAAAATAAACGTGCTAAAGCCTATGTTGAAATTGACGAAGTCTCAATGGCTGCTGATCCAATTGTACAGTACATGACTAAGCCAGAGATGCAAAAGTCTATTGATAAAACTAAAAAAGACATGGCTAAGGCCGCAAAAGACATGGACTTTCTATTGGCTGCACGCTTGCGTGACGAGATGTTTGCCATGGAAAAGGTATTTGAAGAAAGATTTGGTAAATAAATTATGGATGGTAAAAACCGAAATGACATCTATCCGGGCTTAGAGGTAGACATTATACTAAAAAAAGATCAACGCAGTGGAAAACTGACCAGAGGGATTGTATCTAACTTACTTACATCTGCAGCCTATCACTCAAGAGGTATAAAAGTTAGGTTGGAAGATGGCCAGATAGGCCGGGTGGCTGAAATTATTGAAGATTGATATTGTAAGGGTTATGCAATAATCTAACTCCTCCTGTAATAATAAAAACCCAAATGCGTCTATATTTGTAATTATAAATATTAAACATTTAAAATGTTAGGATTAATAAAATTCATTTTCATCACCATACTGATACTCTGGATTATCCGTGTTATTATTAGACTAATCTTTCCTGTAGTCTTAAAAAGTATGTTTAGCAAAATGCAACAGCAAGCCGGACATAATGGTCCCACACAACAGCAATCCAGAAAACCTGAGGGTGCTGTCTCAATAGACTATATGCCACCAAAAAACAAAAAAGGCAACGCAGATAAGTTGGGCGATTTTGTAGATTACGAAGAAGTAAAATAGCCGGGAATTATGGCTATAGCTACAGTCCAGTCCTCACTTCAAGAAATCATTAAGACATACCTTTCCGAACTCGAAAGGATAGACGACGGGCTTTTTAACATCAGCCCTCCAATTGGCGGTTGGTCTCCCAGCCAGGTCTATTCTCATATCTGGGAAGCAAGCTATTTAACGCTTCTTACGATGGAAGACTGTATTGAAGGCCGGGGAAAAATTAAACCGACAGCCTTTACAGTGAAACTAATTCTATTTTTTGGGGCACTACCTCCTGGAAAATACAAGGCTCCGGACATGCTGAAGGGCTTGGATAAGAACATTTCTAAAGCGGAAGCCAGGCAACTGATTGCAAAATTTAAGCGAAGGATGGAAAGGGATTATATTAAACTTGAAAGCGCAAGTCCTGAAATCAAGACCAAACACCCCAACATGGGTTATTTAAATGCAACGCAATGGTTTCGCTTCCTCGAAATTCACCTTAAGCACCACTTGAAGCAATTAAAACACATCAAGAGAAGTTTTACTCAATTGGCATCAGACTGATCTCCACTTCCTTTTTTGTCAGAATAATCCTCAGCATTTTCGTCTGCCAAAGTATTCCCTTCGGCTTCAGGCTCCAGGTTTTGATCTAGTCGGTCGTTCCAATTATCCAACCCACTTTTTTTTGCTGTATCCTCTTTTGGATCTGCACATGAAACATCCATTTTGGGATCTATATTTTGCTTGTTCATTTGTATATTCATTAAGTACACATCAGAAACAGTTTAAGAGGGGGATTGTTTAAAAGATCGAAAATTACATATACCTATCTTATAGGCAAATATATCAATTAAAAACGTTATCTTTGCGCCAAAATACAGGCGCATTTTATGCAAAAAATAAGAAACATAGCTATTATAGCACACGTTGACCACGGTAAAACCACATTGGTTGACAAGATTTTACACACGTGTTCAATTTTTCGTGACAACGAACAAACAGGTGACTTAATATTGGATAACAACGACCTGGAGCGTGAACGTGGTATTACCATTGTATCTAAAAACGTTTCAGTAAGGTACAAAGACTATAAAATCAACATCATTGATACTCCTGGTCACGCCGATTTTGGTGGTGAAGTAGAGCGTGTATTGAAAATGGCTGACGGTGTATTGTTGCTTTGTGATGCTTTTGAAGGTGCAATGCCTCAAACACGTTTTGTGACCCAAAAAGCACTATCTCTAGGATTAAAGCCTATTGTTGTGGTAAACAAGGTGGACAAAGAAAACTGCCGTCCGGAAGAAGTTTATGAGCAAATCTTTGAGTTGTTCTTTAACTTAGAGGCTACAGAAGACCAGCTTGACTTCCCTGTAATCTACGGTTCATCTAAACAAGGGTGGATGAGTACGGATTACACTAAACCAACTACTGATATTTTCCCGCTTTTAGATGCAGTTATTGCTTCTATTCCACCTCCACCAATGTTGGAGGGTACCTTACAAATGCAAATCACCTCTTTAGATTATTCATCTTTTGTGGGCCGTATTGCGGTTGGACGTGTACACCGTGGTGTGATTAAAGAAAACCAACCAGTTACGTTGATTAAACGTGATGGTAAAATGGTAAAATCAAGGGTTAAAGAGTTATATACATTTGAAGGCCTAGGTAAAATTCGTGCTACTGAAGTTAAATCCGGTGATATCTGCGCTGTAGTAGGTATAGACGGATTTGATATTGGTGATACGATTGCCGATTTTGATTCACCAGAGCAATTGCCGGTAATCAAAATTGACGAGCCTACAATGAACATGTTGTTCACCATCAACAACTCGCCATTCTTTGGTAAAGAAGGTAAATTTGTTACCTCACAAAGGATCAAAGAACGTCTTTACAAAGAGATGGAGAAAAACCTTGCGCTTAAAGTGGTTGAAACTCCTTCTCCTGATGCTTACCTGGTATACGGACGTGGTATTCTCCATCTTTCAGTATTGATCGAAACGATGCGTCGTGAAGGTTATGAAATCCAGGTTGGACAGCCACAGGTAATTGTTAAAGAAATTGACGGCAAGAAATGTGAGCCGGTTGAAACTTTAATTGTTGATGTACCTGGAGATGTTGCTGGTAAAGTAATTGAATTGGTAACTCAGCGTAAGGGTGAATTATTGATCATGGAACCTAAAGGAGATCTTCAACACTTAGAGTTTGAAATTCCTGCACGTGGCATCATCGGACTAAGAAATAACGTATTAACCGCAACTGGTGGTGAAGCCATTATGGCACACCGTTTCAAAGCTTACGAGCCTTGGAAAGGTACTATTCCTGGACGCTTAAACGGTGTTTTGGTTTCTATGGAAAAAGGTAGCACTACTGCTTACTCTATTGATAAATTACAAGATCGTGGTCGTTTCTTCGTTGATCCGGGAGTTGAAGTTTATGAAGGTCAGATTATGGGTGAGCACATCCGTGATAATGATTTGGTTGTAAACATTGTTAAAGGAAAACAACTGACCAACATGCGTGCTTCTGGTACGGATGATAGTCAGCGTATCGCTCCTGCAATTAAATTCTCACTGGAAGAGGCTATGGAATACATCCAGGCTGATGAGTATATCGAAATTACCCCAGTAAGTATGCGTTTACGCAAGATCTATTTAACAGAGAACGAACGTAAAATAAAAGGTAAAAACTTCTAATCTTTTATTTGACTTGTCCCATTTAAAGACTGTTTTCGTAACCCGAAAGCAGTCTTTTTTTTTTATAAAATGGATTTTTAACCAATAAAGCTTTAAATTGGCTCCTTTACAATTGCCGTTATATTTAATGATGAACTTGATCAGTAAACTTCAGTATAAAGTTAAAAGCAGGATAAATACCTATAAAGTTAAGCAGCGTGCAGAAAAGCGTAAGGCTGTAATCCTAGATTACTTCAGCAGGAATGAGCCTGCAGATCCGGAATTTAAAGCTGCCCTTGAATACCTTAAAAACCATCCACTGGGTGTTTTTCCGGATGCATTTACCTCAAAGTATAATTTTCAGGATGTTCAGGTTCATAAGGATAAGGAAAAGAACCTGCTTTGGGTAAATCATAACGGACATCGTTTGTATTTTAAACGTTCTTACAACCTTACTACTGTTAAGCTGTTATACAATGGTCTGCTGGCAGAGCAGGACACTGACTCTCCTCACCGGTATACCGACCAGGATTTTGAGCTGAAACAAGGTGATACCTTGCTGGATGTAGGTTCTGCTGAGGGCATTTTTACCCTCTCAAACATTGAATTGCTTAAAAAAGCTTATCTTTTTGAAAGGGAGACAGAATGGGTAGAGGCATTGGAAGCCACTTTTGAACCCTGGAAGGACAAGATAGAAATAATATCAAAATTTGTATCTGATGCAGATGATACAGACAATGTAGCTATTGACACCTTCCTTAGTGCTAGCACATTGATTCCTGACCTGGTAAAAATTGATGTTGAGGGAGCAGAAGAAAGGGTACTGAGAGGTATGGAGCTAACCATACAAAAGCACCATCCTAAAATTGCCCTCTGTACCTACCACAAGCAAAACGACTTTTATAAATTTAGTACTTACCTTGCTCAAAGAAATTATAAGACCAGTACCACCAAGGGATTGATGTTTTTTTTAAGTGCTGATGAAAGCCTGGCACCTCCATTTTTTAGAAAGGGGCTGATTAGGGCTATGGTTTAGCGAAAGCGCAGGTATTTTTTTGCCAAATTATTAATCAATCCATTAATGTCTTCAGATAACCTGAGATAGTATACTGCACCGCCAAATAAAAGCGTAATCAATCCAAATCGCAGTATGCTGTCTATAATAAAATTGGCCATAGGTGGTATTGCATTTACAATAAAATAGGCCAGCACACTCATGATAATAGCCAAGGGTGTTTTATAGGTATAAGGCTGCATTTTAAACAGCAATAAAATAAAAAGATAACGTGCAAAGTTAAAAGTAAATAAGGTGATAGCTGAGGCTATTGCCGCTCCTGTGATGCCATAAAGCGGTATAAAAATTAGATTTGCAGCTATCGTTACACCAATAAGGGCAACATTAAAAAAAGAATCGTACTTGTAAAATCTGGAGGTAGCAAGAATTACCCCGTTTACACCTGTAGAGGAATCAATCAGATAACCAAGGCCTATAAAAAATATAACATATTTTCCTGAAGCATATTCAGGAGGTAAAACAGCATAAATGTTATGGATATTCCCCCAAATCAGTAAAAACAGGAACAAGGTACTGATGAGCTGACTGATACAGCTTTTTTGATATACTGTACTGATTTCTTTCCGATCATCATTTTTCCATGCTTCCGCAATTACAGTGTAAGCAATACTGTATAAAGATCGTGCAGGCAGGCTAATGATGGTTGCGAAAGCAAAAGCCAGGGTATAGATTCCTGTATTTGCAAGTCCAAACTTTTCATTAATCATGTACTTGTCTATGTTATCAATAATAATGGGGGATGCGCCCGTGAGTATTCCAAAAAAAGAAAGCTGAACCAGTTGTTTCTGGATTGGCCCGTTAATAAATTTGACATTGATTTGAAAGGAGAGCTGACCCCGGCTATAGAGCCGGTAAGCAATTATGCCGGTAGGCAAAATATTTGACAAGAGCCATACCCACATAAAAACTTCAAAGCTAACTGAACTAAACAACAGCAACAACAGTGCAATAAGAATAAATATACGTTTTGTAAATTCCCGTAAAATCCTGCTGGTAGTGGTATCATACAGCAAACGAGAATAGAGCTCTAGTATGTTAAACAACAAAGTAAAAAAGGTCAATGGAATTAAGTACCAGTAATAGGTTGTAAAGAGTCTGCTACCTGAATGCTTTTGCTGAACAATCTGGTCTTTGAACAGATAGGCAGCAATACAGAACAATGCAAACCCGACCAGAGAAACCCGACAAGCAAGACCTAAATAACCATTATCGGCATTTTTACTGTCCCTGAAGTAAGGGAAAATTCTTGCCGTAGCGTTAAAGCCAAGGAGAGACAGCTGAGCGAACAACATGGAAAAAGACGTGAGCAGACCAATTAATCCCACTTGTTCAGGACTGAGCACATGGGGTTGTACAAGAGAGACAGAAAGAAAGCCAATTAAAACACCCATATAAGAGTAAAAGGTTCCTTTTATTGTTTGCTGCTGAATAATGCCCATCCGTAATGAAGATCGTTTTTTAATTAGTATCCATCTTTATGTAAATAAGTCTATTGTTATCTGTGTTGAATATTGTAAACTTGCATGGATAAGATGGCAAAGATAACATATAATATTTGTGTGTTAATTGTTACCTATAGTAATAGGTGGCAATTTTTGAAACAGGTTCTTCAGAGGGTTACTAATCTGCAAAACGTAACACAGGTTATTGTTGTAGACAATGCTTCTGACTATAATGTAGCTGAGCATTGCAGCTCTTTACAGGACAACCGGATTAAAGTGATTACGCATACAGAGAACTTAGGTTCTGCTGGTGGATATAAAGCGGGACTGGAATATTTTAGCAAAGGTAATGATGCTGATTTTGTGTGGCTTTTGGATGATGATAACCTTCCTGATCCGGCTGCGCTTAAAAAACTTACAGATCAATGGTCAGTGGTAAATGTTCCTGAGGATAAAAAGGCTTTCTTCTCGTTGCGATTGGACAGAAAACTTCACGTAATGATTGCCAAAGGCGAAAATGCAAATCGCTTTTACAGTGTGAGCAACACCTTTTTGGGCTTTAACTTCTTCAGAACTCCTGTAAACCAATACTACAAATTGCGGGACAGGTTCATCAAGCGTGGCGATTTTAAGCATAAAGCGGCTATGCCTTACGTACCTTATGGAGGATTGTTTTTTCATAAAAAAATGATTGCCCTGATTGGCTATCCCAACGAAGCTTTCTTTGTATATGTCGATGATTCTGAGTATACCTACAGGATTACAGAAAAGGGCGGTACAATCTGGCTTGTTCCATCTAGTCAGATCAACGATATAGACAAATCTTACAGCCTCAACTATGTAAAGCATTTTTGGCGGTCAATGTATTTGGACCTGTGGAGTTTTAGAACCTATTACCTTGTACGCAACAGCATTTATTTTTATTCGAGGCTTAACATCAGCAATAACACCTTATATAACTTTAACAAAAAGCTCTTTTTAACGGGACAATGGATACTGAGTAAGCTAACATGTAAGCAGGAGAATTATAAAAAGCTATTGGAAGCCGTTGCTGATGGAACAAAGGGCAAGATGGGCATTAAACCTTAATCATTACTCCGTCTGTGCCGAATAAAGTAAGTGGCAAATTTAACTGCAATAATGAAGTGATTAAATACATTTGGAACCAGACCATAATATTTATTAAAGATCCTAAATCGTTCCTTCAAGCTATCCAGGTGCTTTTGTTTGGAAACCCCACCCACCAGATATTTGGCTACATACATCCGTGTATTTACAATTTTGGTCGCTTTTTTAGCTACTTTAATTACCCAATCAATATCAGCGCTATATTTATACTGTAAATCAAACTGCGGTGCCAGGGATCGTTTAACGTAAATGGCCTGATGACTAATATTCATTCCGTATTTAAAGCTTTTCCAGTTAAAGGTTTCCGGAACCTGATGCCTCCTTTTTCCCAGGCTATCCCAGTTCTCATTAAACATTTCCGTTTCACCATAATAGATGTCGGCATTGGATGCGCTGGCAAATACCTTTGCTACTGTTTCCTTATCGTATAGCTCATCTCCAGAATTCATGAATAATACATAATCTCCCTTTGCTACAGAAAGCCCCTTGTTCATGGCATCATAAATGCCGCCATCCGGCTCAGATATAAATGTAGTTAGCTTTGATTTGTACAGATTAATAATATCTACCGTGCCATCTTTAGATGCGCCGTCAATAACGATGTACTCTATGTGTGGATAGCTCTGCTCAAGAACAGAGCGCATTGTACGTTCAATATCCCTGGCATTGTTATATACAATAGTGATGACCGATAATGTAAATGGCGATTGGTTCATTAGAGGATTAAGGATTGATATACTTCAAGGTATTGATGAGAAACTTTATGGGCTGTAAAACTATTAAGGACTTTATTTCTGGCCTGTAAAGATAGTTCAGGAGCATGGTTACTCATTAAAATTTCATATATACCTTTTGCAAGATCCGCTGAAGATTCAAATTTTGCCAAATAGCCATTTTTTTGATGAACTATCATTTCCGGAAGCCCCCCGGTATTAAAGGCAACAACCGGCGTGCCGCAGGATAATGCTTCCATAACTGTATTAGGTAAATTATCTTCCACAGAAGGAAGCACATATACATCAGCCAGGCTGTAAAGTTCTGCCAAATCTTGCTGGGAACTGATCATGTTTAGAGAATGGACAGGAAAAGGCAATTGAGTAACATCAAAATGTTTATTTTTCCCAAAAATCATAACTTCGATTGGCGTGGAAGAAACGTAATCTCTTTTTAAGTGCTCAAGCGCGTTGACCAGGTAAGTAATGCCCTTGCGCCTGTCGTTAATGTTTGCTGCACCAAATAAGATGATTTTAGCATTAATACTTACTTTCCATTTCTGACGCATAGCCAGTTTATCTTTAGGAGCGTATACTTCGGTATCAATAGGATTAGGGATAGACTGGATAGAAAAACCTTTTAGCAAACTACTTTTTCTAGCTACATCCGCAAGCCAGCTGCTACAAGTAACAAACGCTATATTTTTTGAAGCGGTATACATATCGGCCTTCCGCAACCAGCCTTTATTTGAAAGGTCATCAGGCCCGGGATGAGTTAGAAAATAACAATGTCCACACTGATTCATAAAATGATCGCAGGTGCCTGCATAATGGCAACCACCTGTAAAAGTCCACATATCGTGTAAGGTCCATACTATTGGTTTGCCAAGCTTCAGCAATTCCTTTAAATCAGCAATAGAAAGAAAGCCAGAATTTGTCCAGTGTAAATGAAGAATGTCTGCGTCTAAAATTGCCGCATTATCTGCAATGCTTGTTCCTGCATTTGCTGTTGAAAACGCAAACCGAACAGACTTATTTTTCGCATAAAAAAAGATAAAGGGCAAGCGCTCGTATAAAAAATCAAATTTCGCCTTTAAGCGGCTAAACAAACCATTGCTTACCTCCGTCACCGCGGCTTCTTCGGTTTTTTTTTGCTGCGTTACAAATTTTACGTCAACACCGGCTGATTCCAGGGCTTTTAACAACCGCATGCTTGCAACAGGTGCCCCGCCCCCGGCATCAGATGTATTGATCAGTGCAACCTTCATTAAATTACTGTCCTCCTCACAAGCACAATATTAGCAAAATAAAATCACCATCTATAATAGATAATTTTACAGAAGCTATTTTTCAGAATACAGCTAAAATTTCCTTTATTTGAATCCGAATATGGAAGATCAATTAACTGACAGGGCATTTTGGGTAAATTATTGGGAACGGAAAGATGATTTATCCATCAACATACCAAACAATTATACATTTCATCAGCAGTTTGCCCAAATTATAGAGAACCAGCCTATAAAAACCGCCATCGAGCTCGGTGGATTCCCTGGCTTTTACAGCATTTTTTTAAAAAAATATTATAATCTTGATGTAACCCTGTTAGATTATTTTGTTCATCAGCCAATCACCAATAAACTACTTACAGAAAATGGCTTAAAAGAAGATGCTATTCACATCATTGAAACCGACCTGTTTAATTACACACCTGAGCAGCAATATGACCTTGTACTTTCTTGCGGACTGATTGAACATTTTAAAGATACCGCAGACATCATTAACCGGCACATTAATTTTGTAAAACCTGGAGGTACCTTGTTCATCACCTTACCAAACTTTAAGGCACTAAACGGATGGTTTCAAAAACACTTTGACCTGGAAAACTACAACAAACACAACATTGATTGTATGGAACCGGCTTTATTAGCACAAATTTGCAGCAATGCTGGTCTGGAGGTGATACAGGCAAAGCATTCTGGTTACTTTAGTATCTGGCTGGAAGATGAAAAAAGAAAGCCGCTACCTTTGCAGTTGTTAAAAAAGGCGATTTGGGTAGCTGGAAAAATCCTTACCAAAACAATTCCATTTAATTCAAAACAACTTTCTCCATATATCATTGTTGAAGCCAAGAAGCCACTTTAACCTATCTGTTGAATAACGTATCTTTTAATTCTTTGCCAAAGTGTACCTTTTCTGTTTGCAAAGAAGTTTTTTAATGCCTTATAAACAATAAGATCCTCTTTTATTTCTGTCGGAAACTTTGTAATCGGCTTGGGGTTTATAATTACATTGTAAATGTCATTAATCCCAGAGTGCACCCCAGTGCCGTCATGGCCAATATTATTTACCAGTGAATGAACTGGATTTAAGGTAAGTCCATTTCTTAAAAAGATGCTTGCATACCACCTAATGGCCCAAGAATTATTCTTGCCTTTTTTAAATTCGATCATTTGCTTCCAATAGTTCATGGTATGATTTATGGAAAATTCATTTCGTTTATCTGCATCGAACCTCGACATTAACAGATCAATATCTGGTTCAAAGTATTGCCATGACCTCTCCCAGGTTGCCCAACCCCAACTGGTAGCCGCACGATAGAAGAATGCATCTTCCTGATATTCTTCTACCGACTTTAGCGGGTACATATAGGCCCCAATATGCATCACCTTGTCTTTTTCGCGGTATTTATTCAATGCATTATTAAAATAAGTAAGCGTATGAGGAGAGCTGATGAGGTCATCTTCAAATACAACCACCTGCTTATAATCTTTAACCAGCTTTGTAACACCAGCTATAATTGAAGCCGCCAGCCCAAGGTTAATATCACTTTCAATGATTTCAATTGATTTAAAACCATCTATAGTTTTTAAAAGTTCCCTAACTTCCGCCACTTTATCTTCATCTTTTGAGCTCTTTGCGCCATCAGAAAAAATGAACAGCCTGCTTTCTGCTGCCAGTTCATTTTGCTTTAAAAACTTTAAAGTCCGCTCGGTATGCTGTGGCCTGTTATAAACAAATAAGGCTATGGGTGCAAAATTCTGCATGTATTCTTTTTACAAACTTCAAATTTAATCAAAAATGTTCCAGCAATTCTTCCAAATGAAAAATCTGCCATGCCACATCTGCTGGCTTTTCCTTATTCAAAGGATTAAAATAGATGGCCTTCATTCCAAAATCCTGCGCCCCCCTGATGTCCGCTTCCAAACTATCGCCAATCATAATACTTTCAGACTTCAATGCAGCTGCTTTCTCCAACGCATATTCAAAAACACGTCTATCAGGCTTGTTTACGCCAACATCCTCAGAAATGATCACATTTTTAAAATAACAATTTAGTCCGCACACATCCATCTTTGTAAGCGTAGTTTCTTTAAAGCCGTTAGAAATGATATGTAAAGTATATTTTTTTTGAAGATATGACAGTACCTTTTCCGTTCCTTCAAACAAGTTCGTTTTCGTAGGACTGATGCGCACGTAGTCCTCCTCAAACTGAGCGGGAATACGATCAGGCTGAATCCCCATTTGGATAAAGGTTTTGCTAAAACGCTGGGCCCTAAGTATTTCTTTGGTGATTTTTCCCAAATGATAATCTGCCCAAAGCTGGTGGTTATTTTCTGTGTAAACCGAAATAAAATCTGCAGCAGAATTTAAACCCAATGTATCCAGTTGGTAATGGTGATACAAACCGGTTAAAGTCTCCTCTGCATTGCGGTCAAAATCCCAAATGGTATGGTCTAAATCAAAAAATATATGCTTAATCATTGACAAATGGTTATGGATTTGTAGACCAGATGCCAGCTTCCTTTACAAAAACTCTTCTATTCAGTTTAAGTTGGGCCACAATCAGTTCCGCAAAATCCTCTGCCTGCATTACCTTATCAGGATTACCATCAGTGAGTTTCAAGTCCATTGCCATATCAGTAGCAATGGTACTTGGTGTAAGTGTTGTTACCCTAATATTATGCTTGCGGACTTCCTGCATTAACGATTCAGACATACCAATTAATCCAAATTTAGAAGCACTATAAGCACTTGTTATTGCAGCCCCGTTTTTTCCTGCGGTAGAAGAAATATTAACAATATCACCCGTCTTTCTTTCAATCATATCAGGCAATACTGACCTAGTTACATAATATGGTCCAAAAAGATTCACTTTAATGATCTGCTCCCACTGTGCAGGCTCCAGTTCCATGAATTTGCCAAAAATGCCTGTCCCCGCATTATTGATCAGAATATCCACATTACCTAAACCATTTTTTAAAATTGCTACAGCCTTATTTACAGCGTCAATATCGGCAACATCCGCAACAGCAATAACTGTTTTTATACCATACGGTTTCAGTTCTTCTGCTACTTTTAACAAGTCAGCTTCTGTTCTGGCCAGCAAACCAACATTAACGCCTTCCTGTGCCAATGCTATGGCAACAGCGCGGCCAATTCCTTTTCCTGCACCCGTTATCAGTGCATTTTTTCCTTTTAATGATTCCATAAAACTAATTAGTGACCCGCCTGACTATTTTTACTAAACCTATCGGCAATTGCGGCAAGTTCATTTTCTTTTAGCGAGGATGATTTTTTTAATGCGGCGATGAATTCTGCCACCTCTTCTTTAGCAGCAGGGCAACCGATGATACCGCTTCCTTTAACTTCAAAACCCGTGCCTGCAGGTCTGATGTGCGAGTCTGCCAGTAACTTCCTGTTTTTATCAAAAATAAACCAAACCGGGATACCATAGCCATCGCTGTTGTATTTCTTTAACAAGTCTGAAGCACCTGGATTTTCCAAATTTTCCTTACCCTTAGCTTCCATTACGGTAAGGTGCCTGATTACATAACTCTTATCAAAGTAGGTCTTCACAGCCGGATCATTCATGCTATCATCCATTTTATGGCACCATCCGCACCAGGAAGCATGAAAGATGATAAACACGCTTTTATGCTCTTTTTTTGCCAAAGCGGTAGCTTCTAAAAGCACCTGCTCTGCGGTTGGAGGTGTGTTGGCTGCTTGCTGCGCAAACAAGGATCCGCTGATCAGTAATATTGCTGTAAGTGTTAAAAAAGCCTTTCTCATCTGTTTTTTATTTTAATAAAGCTATCAGGATCTTAATCATTCCACTATGTTTTGAAAGATCATGATGGTTCATGATATGATTTTAGATTTTTATTTTCAAATCTACAAGATAAACTTGTGTAATGAAATATATAGCCCCGCTAAATTGACATTATGCAGACTTCAACAGGCATAGCTTTAATTATTTTTGTAATTATGGACATACAAACAGTATTGGTAATTATTTTATTTGTAGCAGCATTGTTTTATATTGGCAGAATGCTTTATCGTTCACTTGTTGTAAAGAGTGGCAATTGCGGATCGAACTGCAAGTGTGGGGTCGATTTCTCGGATGTAAAGCCTGAAAATAAATAATTATTGGCGCTATGCTCGACAAACTAAAAACCTATTTACAGAAAAGCATAGCACTTACTGATGAACAATTCGATTCAGTAGCAAAAGATCTCAAAGTAAAAAAGTTCGATAAGAATGAAATCCTGCTGTCCAAAGGAGAAGTTTCAACCAAAACTTATTTTGTAACTGATGGCCTGCTACGCAGCTATTCTATAGATAGCAAAGGGAAAACCCACATCATTCAATTTGCTCCTGAACTTTGGTGGATGTCAGAACGGAATGGAGTACTGTTCAATGAAGCCTCAGAGTTTTTTATTGATGCCATTGAACCTACTGAAGCCATAATTATTTCCAAAGATTTCATGGTTAACGCCGCACAACTTGTACCTTGTTTTGGTGATCTTAACAACAAAATGCTGAACAATGCCATACGTTTCATGCAAAAGCGCATCAACATGCTGCTTAGCGCTACCGCAGAAGAGCGTTACCTGGATTTCATTAAACTTTACCCCAACCTAACCCTTAGGGTACCGCAATGGATGATTGCCTCCTACCTGGGCATTACGCCCGAGTCGTTGAGCCGGGTACGTAAAGACCTTGCCCACAAACATTTCAGACCCTAATTTCTTTTCTTATCATACATCAATGTACAGCAGCCACTGTTGCTGTAATTTTGTGGTGTAAATATTAATTAAAGAAATTAAAAACAAGAAATTATGGCAACTACTAAATGGGTATTAGACCCAACCCATAGCGAACTTCAGTTTAAAGTAAAACACTTAATGATTACCACCGTAACTGGTAGTTTTAATGATTTTTCAGCAGAAGTTGCTACTGAAAGCGACGATTTTGAAAATGCTAAAGCCTCTTTTACTGCACAGGTAGCTTCTATCAACACTGGAAATGCGGACAGAGACGGGCATTTAAAAACAGGTGACTTTTTTGATGCAGAACAATTTCCTACAATTTCATTTGAATCTGCTTCATTCACCAAAGATGGAGACGATTACAAATTAAAAGGAGACCTTACCATTAAAGGTGTTACAAAGCCTGTTGTACTTAATGTAGAATTTGGTGGTACAGCTACAGACCCATGGGGAAATACTAAAGCCGGTTTTACTTTAAATGGAAAAATTAACAGGGGTGATTTTGGCTTAACTTACAATGCAGCCCTTGAAACAGGTGGCGTAATGCTGAGCGACGAAGTTCGCCTATTGGGTGAACTACAGTTTGTAAAACAAGCTTAGTTTTATCAAGGCCTTTGCCTTGCAATTAAATAAATTTAGCATCCGGTTCTAATAAACAGACAAATGGAAGCAACAACAAAAATGGTGTCGGGCATTTTAAATGCACCGGCACCACATATGGTAGGAGATGGTTTTAGGGTGCATAATTTTTTCCCAAGTGGTTATAAAATTAAAATGAGTCCCTTTTTTCTACTGGATTATAATGCTAAAATGGAATTTTCCGCGCGTACCAATCCACGTGGTGTAGGCGTACATCCACACCGGGGATTTGAAACGGTAACCATTGCCTACCATGGTGCAGTAGCACACCATGACAGTGCGGGCAACAGCGGGGTTATTTATCCAGGTGATGTTCAATGGATGACTGCAGCTAGTGGCATCCTGCACAAAGAATACCATGAACTGGAATACAGTCAAAAGGGCGGCCCCTTCCAGATGGTGCAACTTTGGGTAAACCTACCGGCAAAAGACAAAATGAGCAGCCCAAAATACCAGGGCATCAGCCATAAAAACCTTGGCCAATATACACTGCCCCAAAATGGTGGCACCATCGAAGTCATTGCTGGCGAATATCAGGGGGTAATAGGGTCTGCAAGCACTTTTAGTACAATTAACGTTTACAATGCCAGGCTTAATAAGGCAGGAAAAGCAATATTTGATTTCCCCGAAAAATTCAACACCGGCTTTATGGTTATCGAAGGTTCAATCAGGATCAATAACAATGAAATCGCAAATGCGGACCAATTTATCCATTTTAAAAATGAAGGTACGCAGATTGAAATAGAAGCTTTAGAAAATAGCGTGGTACTGGTACTTAATGGACAGCCAATTAATGAGCCAATTGCACAGTATGGCCCATTTTTAATGAATAAGCCTGAAGAAATTCAGCTAGCCATCAGTGACTATAACCAAGGTAAATTTGGCTATTTAGATGAATAAGCTTTTTGGATGAGACATACGGCGTAGGCAACTACGCCTTCCTCCCTGCCTATAAAACCCATAGTTTCATTGGTGGTTGCTTTAATAGAAATATCTTCTTCATCAATAGCTATTGCCGCGGCAATATTTTTCTGCATTTGCGGAATGTGGGGATTGATCTTAGGTGCCTCTAAACACAACATAGCATCAATATTCCCTACGCTCCAACCCTTTTCTGCCAATAACTTCATTGTTTCCTGCAGCAACACAATACTACTGATCCCTTTCCATCTGGGATCGGTATTTTTAAAATGAAATCCAATATCACGCAAATTAGCAGCACCTAATAAGGCGTCGCAAATAGCATGCAATAGCACATCTGCATCCGAATGCCCAAATGCACCTTTATGGTGCTCTAAATTGACCCCACCAACAAAAAAAGGATGGTTATCTTTTAGCTGATGTACATCAAAGCCAAAACCTACTTTAATTTTCATCTGTTTATATTTTTAAAGCTTTCATAGGCCCTAGCGAGGGTTTAAAAGAACATGATGGTTTCATTTGTTATTTTGTTATTTACTGTCAAAATTAAACAGCAGTGTAAATCTTAAGGTATTGGCCAGCGGACTCCTTTGTTGATTGGCAATAAGGTAAGATATGTCTAAATTGTAATTACTGTATTTAAATCCGGCACCCAGGGTAAAGTATCTCCGGTCGCCCTTATCCGGGCTTTCATAAAAATATCCAGTTCTAAAAGCAATTTGTTTCTTGTACCAATATTCCATACCAAAAGCCACATTTACTTCTTTCACCTCCTCTTTAAAGCCTCCCGGAGCATCGTTAAAAGAGCCAAAGATCCCTGCAGGCACAGATCGGTTTGGATTTTTACCTGCAATAATATTCCCATCTACATCGTAACTGGGTTGCGTAGGCACCATCAGCTTATTAAAATCAAGCGCAAATGTAAGCTCATTGCTTTTATCCAGTAAAAAAGTAGAAGCAGCCCCAATTTTGAGGTTAGTAGGCAAAAAATACCTGGTACCATCATCAGAATAACTCAGTTTAGAACCGATATTTGAAATGTTAATTCCCGCTGATAGCAGCGCCTCTTTACCAATTAAGTACACTGGTTTCTTTAATAAGGCAGAAACATCTGCCGCCAGAGCTGTAGCGGCCTTTGTATCCTGACCATTAAATTGCCCCGATGTTAATCCCGACCTCACATAACGGATAGATGTTCCCAATGAAAACGTTTCGCCAAAACGGCGCGAATAGGTAGCATCAACGGCAAATTCATTAGGACTATAGGTACCCTGATCTGTTTGGTTGGCATCAATAAGCTGAATTTTACCAAGAGAAAAATAACGTAATGAAGCGCCTACGGTACTTTGATCATCTAATTTATAAAAGCCGCTTAAATAAGTCAGGCTCACATCATCAACAATATTTTTTAACCAGGGACTGTACGAAACTGAAAATCCGTAACGTTTTTCTAAGAAAGCCAATTTAGCCGGATTGATACTGGCAGCGTTAACATCCCCCTCAATAGCTACACCAGCTTCTCCCATTCCTGCCGCCCTGGAGTCTGGAGTAATGAGCAAAAACGGCACTCCGGTAACAATATTGTTTATTGTACTCCCATTAGTTTGCGTAACCGGATCTACTCCCTGTGCCCCCGAATTAAAATATGTTGTTAGTAAAAAAGTGGTACCAAATACAATTCTTAGAAAGTATTTTAAATTCATCTGCAATAACAATTATTCTGCAAGTTACCATCCTAACCAGTAAATTCAAAGCAATAAATAACAGCAGGGCATTAAAGCCTTAATTTATACGCAGACAATTGTAAACCCGCTTATTATAAATTAAGAAATATTATTTTGGCGCTAAAGCCTTTTTTTTAGTAATTTTAACAATCGGTGTTAATTAACAAGCCCCTATGAAAACGTCACATCTGCTTTTATATATCTTATCTGTCTCTACAACCGCAATTATCTCGTGTAATTCTTCTAAGAACAATACTTCTGATAAAACTGGTATGGCTTACAATCAAAAAACCAACGGAGGTTTTGAAGTGAATACAAGGTTTAGACGTGGTCCCGGCCCCGGCTTAATGGAAATTGAGGGTGGAGTATTTGTAATGGGTGGTAGCGCAATCAATGTACCAGGACAAGAACTGGGCAATTATAACCATAAACGCGAAACTACTGTATCTTCATTTTACATGGATGAAACCGAAGTTTCTAATACCAACTGGCTGGAATACCTAAACTGGATCAGGAATACCTATCCGGGAGACCAGGAATACTATTACAATGAGTTGCCAGACACGTTGGTTTGGCGCCAGCCGCTATCCTATAATGAGCCCTATGTAGATAATTACCTTAGGCACCCTGCCTATCAGGACTATCCGGTTGTGGGCGTTACCTGGGAACAGGCACAGCGCTATTGCGCATGGAGAACGGACCGTGTAAACGAACTATTACTTCGGGAACAAGGCTTCATGACCTCTTTTAAAGATCTTAATGGTGGTGCCAATTCAAATACAACAGCACCGGTAAATCCTGGTGCAAAAGAGCCTTTCAACACTGATTTATACTTAAACGGTCAAATTGACGATAGGGGAAAAAGAGCTAAAAAAGACCTTAACCCAGGCAGCGCGGCCAATACTGCGGGTAATGCAGGTACAGGTAAAGATGCGCCTACGCGAAATGTAAGATTAGAAGATGGCGTCATCAAACAACCTTACAGACTGCCAACAGAAGCAGAATGGGAATATGCGGCCCTTGGACTCATCGGCAATACACAATATGAAAACATTGGCGAAAATAAAATCTATCCATGGAACGGGCTTGGGCTAAGTTCTGCTAAGAAAAAAACACGTGGACTTATTTTGGCCAACTTTAAAAGAACAAAGGGAGATTACATGGGTGTAGGTGGATCCCTGAATGATAAAGGTGGCGTTACTGTTTCAGTAAGATCTTACACACCTAATGATTTTGGTCTTTACAATATGGCCGGAAACGTAAGCGAATGGGTTGCCGATGTATACCGTACGGGCACATTTGAGGCTGCAGATGCATTCAATCCTTACAGAGGTAACTATTACCTGGATAAGAAAATGTTGGACCCTACCAGTGGAAAGCTTGACAAAGATAAATACGGTCGTCCTATTCTTCAGGCCGCTATAGGAGGAAAAAAACAAACCTGGGCACAAAAACAAGCAGCAGCAAATGCTCCTGCAGTTGTTGACTCCTTGAGAGGAAATACCTCTTATGCAGATCAGCGTGGTTATCGTGACAGAGAAAATGAATTATATGGAGAGATTACGTTGGTAAATAATAAATCCAGGGTTTACAAAGGAGGTTCATGGCAAGACCAGGCTTTATGGCTTAACCCAGCTATGAGAAGGTTCATGCAACAGGATGAATCAACTGCTGATATAGGCTTTAGATGCGCAATGACAATGCTTGGTGCGCCTGAAATCAGTACCGCAGGCAAGACCGAATTTAAACAAAGAAGCAGCCCTAAATTTAATCCTAAAAGAATGTAACCAGCACCTGGTTCTTCTCTACTTTATCTCCTTGAGAAACTAAAACATGCTTAACGATGCCATCGGCGGCAGACTTAAGCATGTTTTCCATTTTCATGGCTTCCAAAACAATCAGGTTATCACCCTTTTTTATCTCCTGCCCTTCCACAATAAGCACATTTAATACCAAGCCAGGCATAGGAGCTTTTATTTCTGCTGATTTTCCAGCAGCAAAATTATCAATCCCCATCTGTTTTAACAACAGGTCAAACCTATCTTCAAGAGCAACCTGATAATCTTTACCATTTACCTTTACAAAAGCTGTTTTATCCGCGCTATTCTCAGATACCAATTCAACCGTGTAAGATTTATGCTTGTACAAAAAATGAAAGCGGCCTGCGGCAAGCTGCTGTATATCCATTGCCACATTTTCTCCATTAACTTTTAAAGCATCTTGATCGTTTTCAATTTCAAAATTGAACTGGTCATTTACCTTTATTTTGTACATACTTATAATGTTAAAGCATATTGTATCAAATTAGCACCCATTTGCAGCGCCTCTGTGCGCTTATCAACACTATCCTCGGGGTAAGTTCCGGCATCTTCCCAACCATTGCCTAAATCGCATTCGTAAGTGTAAAAACAAACTATCCGTCCCTTCCAGATCAGTGCCAGGCCCTGAGGTCTTTTACCATCATGTTCATGGATTTTTGGCAAGCCTTTAGGAAATTTAAACTTCTGACGATAAAGTAAATGATCTGCCGGAAGTTCTTCAAAAGAAAGCTCAGGAAAAACCTTTTTCATCTCCCGTCTTACAAATTTATCTAGGCCGTAGTTGTCGTCAATATGGATAAAACCACCAGAAATTAAATAACTTCTCAAATTGGCAACTTCAGCGTCGTTAAAGACCACATTGCCATGCCCGGTCATGTAAATAAAGGGGTAATTAAATAGCTCAGGACTGCCTGGCTCTGCAATTGCTTCCTCGGCAGCAATATTGGTCAATAAGTTTTTATTGCAGTAACTGATCAGGTTGGGAAGAGCCGTTCTATTGGCATACCAATCCCCTCCTCCACTATATTTAAGCTTGGCAATTTTATAAGTAGGGATGCAAAAGCTGCTCTGTAGAACAATCAGCGTTGTTGATACTAAATAAAGCAGCTTAGCTTTCATCTGTTTAGGTAATTGACTTCAAAACAAGCGGCAAGTCCGGCGGTTTCCGTTCTTAGCCTTGTAGTACCTAAAGTTAAAGGTTTAAAACCATTTTGCAAAGCCAATTCAATTTCAGCAGGACTAAAGTCACCCTCAGGGCCAATTAAAATGAGGTATTGTTTTGCCGGCTGGGCAATTTGATCAATAAACTGTCTCGGTTCACCGGCTACGCAATGGGCAATCATTTTTTCGGCAGCACTGGCAGACTGCACAAAATCTTTAAATGAAACCGCTTCATTAAGAATTGGATGATAGGCCTGGAGCGATTGCTTTACGGCAGAAGTAATGACCTTGTTTAAGCGATCCTCTTTTACCACCTTCCTTTCAGAACGCTCGCAGATAATTGGTGTAATTTCTTCCACCCCTATTTCCGTTACCTTTTCTAAAAACCATTCATAACGATCAATATTTTTAGTGGGTGCAATAGCAATGTGTAGATGATGATTACGCTTTTGGTAATTAAGCGTGGTATTTAGAATGCTAAGCGTTATGTTTCTTTTAGTTTCGCCTACAATTTCTGCATCATAAAGCCCACCTCTGCCATCAATTAAAGTTACTTTATCACCCTTTCCCAAGCGCAATACTTTAGCACAATGACGGCTTTCCTCCTCATTTAAGGTGTAAGTATCAGATTGAATATCGGGGGTATAAAAAACATGCATAGGAAAACAATTAGTGATTGTCAACCATATCGTCTTTATGGATAACCAATTCCAGTTTTATCGTTTCAATATTCTGCTCGGTCTTTTTTAAAATGGTAAAGAGGTAACCATAGCACTCCTCGCTATCGCCTACTTCAGGGATTTTACCAAAAGCATGCGAAACCAAACCACCTACGGTATCAAAATCTTCATCTTCCGGCAGGTCATGCGGCAGGTACTCATTTACATCGTAAACAGTAGCGTAAGCATTGATCACAAATTCAGTATCAGAAATCTTTTCTACGGTAGGTTTCTCCTCATCATATTCATCCTGTATCTCACCTACAATCTCTTCTACTATATCTTCCAAAGTCACCATACCAGCAGTACCACCAAATTCATCTATCACAATGGCAATCTGAATGCGTTTCTGCTGCAACTCACTCAACAAGTCGTTGATTTTTTTAGTCTCCGGAACAAAATAAGGCTTTCTGATGATATCATTTAGTGTCCAGTCTTTTTTACTGGCCAATAATGGCAGTACATCCTTAGCGTGTATAATACCAATAATTTTATCAATAATACCATCAAATACAGGCATTCTGGAATAGCCTTCAGCAATAATCAGATTGATAACCTCCTCCTTTTGCGTACCCAACTCAATCCCCGAAATTTTAGTTCTCGGAACCATTATATTTTTAACAACCCGCTCGTTAAAATCAAAAACATTCTTGATCAATTCGTGCTCATTGTCTTCAAGTGCGCCACTCTCCTTGCCCTGATCCAGCAAATACTGTAATTCCTCATTACTATGCAAAGACTCATGCCCCCCGGCAGTGTTGATACCAAATGGCCTCAGAATTATTGATGCCAGGCGGTTCAGCGTCCAGATAAATGGTTTAAAGACAACGTAGAAAATTTGCAGCGGCACTGAAACAAACAGGGTAGTAGCAACAGGCCGTTGAATGGCCAGTGATTTAGGGGCTAGCTCCCCAAAAACAATATGCATGATCGTAATCACAGAAAACGCAACAACAGTGGCGGCAGAATGGATAAAAGCACTGCTTACTTCCAAATGAAAGCCGTCAAACAGGTTGAGGAATATGGTATGCATTACCTGCTCACCAACCCAACCCAGACCCAGAGAGGCCAGGGTAATTCCAAGCTGTGTAGCAGCAAGGTAACCGTCCAGGTTATGAACTATATTTTTGGCCATTTTACCAACCCGGTTACCTGACTTTGCTTTAATCTCTATTTGCGATGCACGAACCTTTACAATGGCAAACTCAGCAGCAACAAAAAAACCATTTAGCAGCACCAAAAATAATGCTAATACCAGGCGCCATCCTACCGAATCAGTATCGGGGACATCAGGCGCTGCAAAGGCCAATGTTGAAACAGGTAAAAACCCATCAAATGATGTCAGTACAAACATACAAATCGAGTGAGCGATCATTAAGCGTTGTTTCTAAAAGTAGTATTATATAATTCTATACTTTCTTCAATTACTTTATATGCGTAACGTTTTCCAAGTAACTGTTCAATCGTAACTTGTTTTTCTTCCAGCGCTTTGTAATCCTGAAAAAACTTTACAATTTCTTTCATCGCATGTGGAGGCAGATCTGCAAGATCATTGATGTAATTTACAGACATGTCGTTCTTAGCTACGGCAATAATTTTATCATCTTGCTCACCGTTGTCAACCATGTGCATTACACCAATAACTTTGGCTTCAATGATGGTCATCGGGTAAACATCTACAGAACATAAAACAAGAATATCCAACGGATCATTGTCATCACAATAGGTCTGAGGGATAAAACCATAATTTGCAGGGTACATCACAGATGAAAATAAAACCCTGTCAAGTTTAATCAGACTAGAATCCTTATCTATTTCGTATTTCGCTTTAGATCCCTTTGGAATCTCTATAATTGCATTTACAAACTCCGGCATTGTTTTACCCGGAGAAACTTTGTGCCACGGATGGTGATCTTCTTGATTCATGTTATTGTTTATCGTTTTTGATTTCTTCGTTTTCAACAGTTTTAACCACAACCCTTCTTTTCAAAAAGGCATATAGCACAGGAATGGTAGTTATCGTGATGAATCCAATAATTATATATAATAAATAATCCGTTATTTCCTTTTCAAAGCGTTTACCTAAAAAATATCCCAGCAAAGTTAAAGATGTGATCCATAATATTGCGCCAGAAATGTTAAAAAAAGCAAACCTTTTGAAATCAAGCCTCACCACCCCGGCAATTATAGGGGCAAAAGTCCTTACTATCGGTACAAATCTACCCATAATCAATGCAAACGCACCTTGTTTATTATAATATGCCTCAGCTGCTTTCAAATATCGCTTCTTAAAAAAAAAAGTGTCCTTACGATCGTACAGCACGGGCCCTGTTTTACGCCCAAACCAATACCCTGTAAAGTTTCCTAAAACCGCTGCAATACACAGGCCAAGAATTAAAATGAATATGTTTACATCAAGCTTTCCTGTAGCCACAAACATACCTGCCAGAAAAAGAAGATAATCCCCGGGCAGGAAGAATCCGAAAAAAAGGCCCGTTTCAGCAAAAATCACAAACATCACAACATAAAAGCCACCCTCTCTAAGTAGCTTTTCAGGATCAATGAAGTGTTGTAATGAATTCCAAAAATCTTGCATAATTCAATTATTCGTAAAACTACAAATAATTATCAAACAGATTGGATTATATCAAATTTAAAATTACCGATGGGTACACGCCTAAAAAGACCGTTATTACCAGAGACAATACAAGCACAACTTTATATTGCATTGGCGTATCCAGAAGTACTTCATGACCATCTTTAAAGTACATCGCTACAATTACCCTAAAATAGTAATAGAAACCAACCAGTGCGTTTAAAATGGCAAACCCAACCAAATAAACCTGGTAGTCGTTCATCACATTCAAAAACATCAGATATTTACCCATAAAACCCGCCGTTAAAGGAATTCCGGAAAGCGACAACATGGCTATAGTGAGTACAAACGCAGTAAAAGGGTTTTTCTTTGCTAAACCATTGAAACTTTCAAAGGTATCGCTACCGGTCTTTTGCTTAACCAAAATTAATACAGCAAATGCAGCAATACTTGCAAAGGTATAAGCTGCTGCATAAACCAACACGTTATTTGCAGAATGAGCAGTCAAAGTCACTAAAGAGAAAAGTAAATATCCTGCGTGAGAGATACTCGAATAAGCAAGCATTCTTTTAAAATTCTTCTGAAACAAAGCGGTCACATTCCCAATCAGTAAGGTCAGGCACACAATAACTATCAATGGCGGCAACCAGAAATCATGCAATGGCGCAAATGTACCTGCAAACAAGCGTAAAAAAGCGGCAAAACCTGCAGTTTTTACAACGGTAGACATAAAGCCTGTAATTAAACTCGGAGCGCCCTCATAAACATCCGGCGTCCAGAAATGAAATGGGGCAGCACCAATTTTAAAGCACATTCCAATCATCATCAAAATTAAACCAGGGTAAAATAAGGGAGAAACAGTTGCGTAGTTTGCAAGCAGGTACTCACTAATTACCGGAAGACTAAATGAACCAGTAGCGCCGTAAATCAACGCAATACCAAACAGTAAAAATCCGGTAGAAAAAGCACCCATCAAAAAGTACTTTAAAGAAGCTTCATTAGAAGCAAAATTATTTTTACGGATACCTGCCAGGATATATAAACTTACCGACATAATCTCTATCCCTATAAACAACATGGCCATATTGGTGTAGGAAACCATAATTACAATTCCTGCCAGGGCAAAAAGAATAAGGGTAAAGTATTCAGCAACATTCTCGCTGTCTTTAGCAAAATAGTTTTGGGTAAGCAGAAATATAAATATAGAGCCTAATATCGTGATACCAGAAAATGCAAGTGCAAAATTATCCATTCGCATCATTCCATAAAAAGATTCATCAGCGTTCCATGAGCAAAAAACAAATGCAAGCGAAGTAAGCAAACCAATTAATGTAAGGGGCAATAATGCCTTTTTAGCGTTAAACAACCCTGCGTAAAGTACTAGTAAAGCTGTAACCGTAATTGTGATGATAATATTCATTTGCTTAGTTTACCGGAGTTAATTTTAAATTGATGTGTTCAATCAGATGCTGGATAGCGGCTTCAGAAAGGTGTAAAACAGGCTTTGGATACACACCCAAAATAATAATTAGTGCGCAGATGGTATACAATACTACTTTTTCAACGCCTTCAATATCTTTAAATCCTATTGTAAGTTCATTTGTTTTCCCCAGCATAATGCCCTGATACATCCTGAACATATAAACGGCACCAAAAATAATGGTTAGCCCGGCGAATATCACGGTCCAGATACCATATTGGTATACCCCCATTAACAACAGAAATTCACCAATAAATCCATTTGTACCCGGAAGTGCCACTGTACCCAAAACAATAATTAAAAATGTAATAGCAAGTTTGGGTGCAACCTTTGCCAAACCACCCAACTCTTCAATTTTATTGGTTTGTAACCTGCTGTAAATAATATCCAGCACAAAAAACAAACCCACAACGTTGATACCGTGACTTAACATTTGAACCATTGCCCCCTGTAATCCCTGTGTGTTAAAGGCAAAAATACCTGCAGCAATCAATCCAACGTGGGCAATGGAAGAATAAGCAACCAAACGTTTCGCATTCTTTTGCTTAAAAGCAATTAGCGAGGCATATACAATACCAATTACAGATAAGATCATTACTGTTGCTTTCCATTCTTCAACACCAAGCGGCACAATTGGAAGCAACCACCTGATAACACCGTAAATACCCATCTTAAGCATAATACCAGAAAGCAACATCGTTCCTGCTGCAGGAGCCTCGGTATAGGTGTCAGGCTGCCAGGTATGAAATGGAAAAATCGGCATCTTAATGGCAAAGGCAATAAAGAAAGCCCAAAAAATCCAACCTTGCTGATAAGCATCAAGACTAAGATTATAAAAAGCTTCAATGCTAAAATTATGCTGTGGATTTTGAAGGTACAGGTAAATGATCCCCATTAACATGAATAAAGAACCCGCAATAGTGTACACAAAAAACTTCATGTTCACTTTTATCCGGTCTTTTCCGCCCCAAATGGCGCAAATAAAATAAATTGGGATTAACGCCGCTTCCCAGCCAATGTAAAACAGAAAGGCATCCATTGCAGTAAATACCACCAAAAGGCCAGCCTGCATAAATAAAATCAGCGCAAAAAAGGCCGCCGGGTTTTTATAATCATGCTTGTAACTTGCTAAAATGATTATTGGTATCAGTACATTGGTTAACAATACGGTAACCATGCTAATGCCATCAACCCCGCCATGAAAGCTAATCCCAAGATCAGCAATCCATGGGTAATTAAAGACAAACTGTGTACTTGCGTCTGGTACAAAACTACAGGCCATAACCAAGGTAAGAACCAAAGAAACAATTGCGTTTACAAGCGCCACGCGCTTTGCACCATTTCCTGAAAATGCGGTAACCAAGGCTCCCAGCAGTGGTATAAGTATAAGAAGTATTAAAAGTTGTTCCATTATGTTTTCCTGAACGATCTTTTATAGAGATAAATAAGTATACAATAACAAGGAGACAATACCCACAACCATCATGAAAATATAAAAACCTACATTTCCTGACTGTACCAGTCGCAATCCTTTACTTGCTTCTGTTGCACTCCACCCAAAACCATTCACAATGCCATCTATAATCTTGCGGTCTACAATTTTATAGAAGAAAGTTGAAAATGCATCCAGGGGTTTTCTGATGATGAAGTCATACAGTTCATCAATATAAAACTTATGATAAGACCAGCTCGCCAATGCAGGACGCTTCCCTTCATCTGCCACCGGCACATGTCCGTTCTTACCGTATTTTACATAAGCAAATGTTATGGAGATTAACACGCCAATTACAGAAACCGCCATCAGCATGTATTCTGTAGCATGATCACCAGCTTCAGCATGATGATGAATAACTGGCGACAACCAATGTGATAACCAGTGATTTCCGCCTAATACTTCAGGAACCCCCATCAAACCGCCGATAGTTGACAGTACAGCAAGTACAATTAAAGGAATTGTCAATGTTTTAGGCGATTCATGAATCTTTTCCTCTGCATGGTGTGTTCCACGATAAGTACCGTAAAAAGTAAGGAACAACATCCTGAACATATAGAAAGCTGTTAAAAATGCTGTAAATACGGCCACCGCCCACATGATCTGATTGTGCTCATAAACATGTGCAAGAATTTCATCTTTAGAGAAGAAGCCCGACAATGGAGGAATACCTGAGATAGCAAGGGTACCGATTAACATGGTGGCAAAAGTAACAGGCAGTTTTTTACGCAATCCGCCCATATGTCTCATATCCTGCTCGTGGTGCAAGGCATGGATTACAGATCCCGCACAAAGAAATAGTAACGCTTTAAAAAACGCATGGGTAATCACATGGAAAAAAGCGCCATCATAAGCACCCACACCTAAACCCAAAAACATATAACCCAATTGTGATACGGTAGAATAGGCAAGTACTTTTTTAATGTCTGTTTGCGTAATGGCAATTAACGCACCTACAACTGCTGTAGCCAATCCAACAATGGCAATCACATGTTGTACCATTGGAGCCAGGTCAAATAATACATTAGAACGCGCAATCATATAAATTCCAGCGGTAACCATGGTAGCAGCATGGATCAATGCGGATACCGGTGTTGGTCCCGCCATCGCATCCGGCAACCAGGTAAATAATGGCAGCTGTGCAGATTTACCGCAGGCACCAATAAATAACAACAGCGCAATTAAAGCAATTGTGGTGTTTCCCGGCATCATGTTAGCTGCCTGAGGAAAGATCTTACTAAATTCTACACTACCAAAGGTCGTAAACAATAAAAAGACACCAAGCAAAAACCCAAGGTCCCCAATTCTGTTCATTACAAATGCTTTTTTAGCAGCTGAAGCATAACTTGCATTTGTAAACCAGAAACCGATTAACAGGTAAGAACATAAACCTACACCTTCCCAGCCAATAAACATTACGATGTAGTTAGAGCCTAAAACCAGCAATAACATGAAAAAGATAAAGAGGTTCAGGTAGCTAAAAAACTTACCGAAGCCCTCATCATCGTGCATATATCCAATAGAATAAATGTGGATCAGAAAACCTACACCTGTAATAATCAACAGCATAATGCTGCTTAGCGGGTCTGCAAGAAAAGCAAGCGGAATGTGTAATGCCCCAGCACTAATCCAGTCGAACAAAAAGATCTCGTGTGATTTATTGGCATCAGCACCCAACTCAAAAAATATAGCAACACTTATGGCAAACGAAACGAATATGACGCCGCTTCCTATAAAGCCGATAACGCTTTTCGACAATGTATTTCTCCCAAGGCCATTAATTACAAAGCCAAGAAGAGGGATTAACGGAACCAGCCAAACTAAATCTATGATCATCTTATAATTCTATTCTTATTTATTACCACTTAAGGCGATTCAATACATTAACATCTGTAGAGTTGGTATTTCTAAATACCATCACAATGATACTCAAGCCTACGGCAACCTCAGCGGCAGCCAGGGCCATGATAAAAAACACAAACACCTGGCCCGAAGGATCGTTATTGTGCACTGAAAAGGCTGTCAACAGCAAGTTTACGGCATTCAGCATCAGCTCTACCGACATAAATATCACAATAGCATTTCTACGGGTAAGCACCCCAACTACACCAATTGTAAAAATAATAGCACTCAACAAAATGTAATGGTCCAGCGGTACACTCTGAAGTTCCTGGCTTAGCGTATTCATTATACTTTCTCTTTTTTAGTTAACAATACTGCGCCCACCATTGCCGTAAGCAACAGAATAGAAGACAGTTCAAAGGGCAGCATAAACGGCCCGAATAATTCCTTACCTAAATTTTTAACCAGACCCAGGTTTGGATTTTTTAAGATCAGCGGGCTTGAGATAGAAGTTGCTTTTAAGGCACCTACAAGGGTAACAAGTAAACAGCAACCTGCCACAATACCCAGTACCTTTACCAATCCCGATTTTAAAGGCTCATTCTCTTTGTTCAGGTTCAGTAGCATAAGCACAAACAGAAAGAGCACCATGATGGCCCCCATGTAAACAATGAAGTTAACCACTGCTAAAAATTGCGCGTTCAGCAAAATGTAGTGTACTGTAAACGTGAAAAACGTGATAATCAAATACAACACACTATGCACCGGGTTTTTTGAAAAAATAACCATCAGTGAAAAGAAGATGCTCAACGTTGCTACCAAATAGAATACCGATGTACCCATTTATATTTTGTTTTATTTATTAATTAACTATTCATTTACCTCGTCACCCAAAGCAACAAAGCCATTATTTTTGCTCTAACGGCGCTTCCACCAGTTTATCCTTGCCGTAAATAAAATCCTTACGTAAATAATCTGCTGGCACAATTGGTCCATCAAGATAAATTGCCTCTTTAGGGCAAGCCTCCTCGCATAGTCCGCAAAAAATACAGCGTAACATATTGATCTCGTAAACGGCCGCATATTTCTCCTCGCGGTAAATTGCTTTCTCTTCAGGTTTACGTTCCGCTGCAATCATGGTAATCGCTTCAGCAGGGCAGGATAAGGCACATAGTCCACAAGCAGTACACCTTTCTCTTCCTTCCTCATCACGCTTCAGGGAATGCATTCCCCTAAAGTTAGTAGAGAATTCACGCTCTTCCTCCGGATACCTGATGGTGGCCTGCTTTTTAAAAAAGTGGCTCATCGTAATGGTCAGACCTTTTGCAATGGCAGGCAAGTACATGCGCTCTGCAAACGTTAGCGGTTTCTGCGCTAATACTTTCTTTTTATTGGTTAGTGGTTCCATTAAAATTTCTCAAAATATGCAATTACCAAACCTGTTATGATCACATTTGCTATAGCCAGCGGAATCAGCATTTTCCAACCCAAATGCATCAGTTGATCGTAGCGGAAACGTGGAATTGTCCAGCGCACCCACATAAAGAAAAAGATGAATGCAAATATCTTAGCAAATAATACAATTACCCCAATTACCGGTGCTATAGTAGGCCCAACCTGGGTAAGTACCCAATCCATACCCGGATAATTGTAACCTCCCCAATAAAGAGTTGCCATAACTGCTGATGAGACAAACATATTGATGTATTCAGCAAACAGGTAAAAACCTAGTTTCATAGAGGAATACTCTGTATGATAACCACCAATCAGCTCAGTCTCACACTCCGGTAAATCAAAAGGTGCCCTATTGGTTTCCGCAAATGAACAAACTATAAAAATGATAAAACCAAGTGGCTGGTACAATACGTTCCAGTGCCATCCATGCTGCTGCTCCACAATTTCCTTCAAGCTCATGGAGTTCGTAACCAGCAATAAAGCAATTACAGAAAGCCCCATGGCAATTTCATAACTGATATTTTGCGAAGCCGCACGAATAGCGCTCAATAATGAATATTTATTGTTTGAAGCCCATCCACCAATCATTACACCGTAAACGCCTAAAGACACCACCCCAAAAATATAGAGTACACCCACATTGATGTCAGTAACCTGCAAAGGAATAATCCTGTCGCCAATAGCAATAGGGCTTCCCCAGGGAATCACGGCAGTACCGATACAGGCGGTAAGCATGGCAAGGCCCGGCCCAACCATAAAAAGCCATTTGCTTGAATTTGTGGGAACAATTTCTTCCTTCATGAACATCTTCAAACCATCAGCAAGCGGCTGCAAAATACCAAAAGGACCAGCGCGGTCCGGCCCTAACCTATCTTGTAAAAATGCCGCCACTTTTCTTTCCGCATAGGTAGAATACATGGCTATCACCAGGCTAATCCCAAATATAATGGCAACTAAAACAAACTTTTCTATAACAAATGCTATTTCCATTAGAATTTACTGGTTTTTTCAAGTTCAATCCTGTTCGCCAATTTCAAACGCTCATTTTCCTGAATTACAGGCAGGGGCTTCATCGTCTCGTAGTGGTTTGATGCAATTACAGAAGCATCACTAATGTGTGTAGGATGTTCAATCATCCAGTCAGCAGTCTTCTTTTTGTCAAAACGACAAGTGTTGCAGATAAACTCCTCTACCTCACCATAAATATCTTTACGTGCCGTAACCCTTAACACGTCTTCGCCCTTGTACCATAAAGTTACCTTACCACTGCAGGTAGGGCAATCTCTGTGCGCGTCAATAGGCTTGGTAAACCAAACCCTGTTTTTAAAGCGGAAGGTTTTATCAGTTAATGCGCCAACCGGGCAAACGTCAATCACATTTCCAGAGAAATCATTCTCTACAGCAGTTTGGATATAGGTAGAAATTTCCGAATGATCTCCACGGTTTAAGATCCCGTGCACGCGCTTATTCGTAATCTGATCAGCAGTAAATACACAACGGTAACATAAAATGCACCTGTTCATGTGCAGCTGAATCTTATCTCCTATGTCTATCCGTTCAAATGTACGGCGTTCAAATTCATATCTTGTTTTTTGTAAACCGTGCTCATAACCCAGGTTTTGCAAATCGCATTCACCCGCCTGGTCACAAACCGGACAGTCCAGAGGGTGGTTAATGAGCAGTATTTCTACCACACCAGCTCTCGCTTCCAAAACCTCCGGTGAAGTAATATTCTGCACTTCCATGCCATCCATAACGGTGGTACGGCAAGAAGCAACCAATTTAGGCATTGGCCTCGGGTCCTTCTCAGAACCTTTACTCACTTTTACGATACAGGTACGACACTTTCCACCACTACCTTCCAGTTTGGAATAATAGCACATAGCAGGAGGCACAATGTCTCCACCTATTTGTCTCGCGGCATTTAGAATCGACGTACCGGGTGCTACTTCAACACTTATCCCGTCTATGGTTACCTTAACTTTATCACTCATTGTTAATGATATTCTTGTTAATTTTCTGTAGTAATTGCTGCTTTAGCAATAGGTTCTGCATAATTAGCCAAACCATAATTTGTATCAAGGCTTTTTAAAGGCTCTTTTACATGCCATTCAAATTCATCCCTGAAGTGTCTGATCGCACTGGCAACAGGCCATGCCGCGGCATCACCCAGCGGACAAATGGTATTCCCCTCAATCTTTTTGGATACGTCAACAAGCAAATCAATGTCACTCATTTTCCCGTGTCCGTATTCAAGTCTGTGTAAAACCTTTTCCATCCAGCCAGTACCTTCCCGGCATGGGGAGCATTGTCCACAGCTCTCATGATGATAAAAACGTGAAAAATTCCAGGTATTTCTTACCATACACTGATCTTCATCAAAGGCAATAAAACCACCGGATCCCATCATCGTTCCAGTAGCAAATCCTCCTTCAGATAAAGATTCATAGCTCATTAACCTCGGATCACCATTGGCCAGTTTCAAGGTTAAGTTAGCTGGAAGAACAGGCACAGAAGAACCGCCGGCAACAGTTGCCTTCAGTCGCTTTCCATTTGCGATACCGCCACAATATTCATCAGAATAGATAAACTCTTCCACCGGTAAGCCCAACTCAATTTCATACACACCAGGTCTAACTAAATTACCAGATGCAGAGATCAATTTTGTACCCGTACTTCTTCCAATTCCAATCTTTGCATACTCATCGCCACCATCGTTAATAATAGGCACAACTGCAGCAATAGATTCAACATTGTTTACCACTGTAGGGCAGCCATACAAACCTGCAATTGCAGGAAATGGCGGTTTAATCCTTGGGTTACCCCTTTTGCCTTCCAATGATTCCAACAGGGCGGTTTCTTCACCACAAATGTAAGCCCCGCCTCCAGGCTGAACGTACAATTCCAGGTCATAACCTGTACCCAATATATTTTTGCCCAAAAACCCTGCGTTTTTAGCTTCTGCTATTGCTCTTTCTAAAATGCGGATTTGTGGCATCATTTCACCACGAACGTAAATGTATGATGTCTTCGCACCCAGTGCAAAACTAGATACAATCATCCCCTCAATTAAAGCATGAGGAATATAGGTCATTAAGTACCGGTCTTTAAAAGTTCCGGGCTCGGATTCATCAGCATTACAAACCAGGTAACGAGGTACACCTTCAGGTTTAGCTAAAAAGCTCCACTTCATTCCTGTAGGGAAACCAGCACCACCTCTTCCACGTAATCCAGACTTCTTAACTTCCTCCACAATTTCTTCCGGAGTCATTTTCAAAGCCTTTTCTACAGACCGGTAGCCACCTTTTTGGCGATAAACCTCCAGTGTATTTATGCCTGGTACGTTAATATGTTCTAATAATAGTTTACGTCCCATTATTTATTGCGTAAGTCTTCTATCAATTTATCTACCTTCTGCTCGTCAAGGTTCTCGTAAAATGTGTATTCCGGGCCAATTTGCAAAACCGGGCCAAAACCACATGCAGCAAGGCATTCCACCCCTCTCCAGCTAAATAAACCATCTGCCGTTACTTCACCTTCTTTAACACCAAGCGTTTTTTCGATATGTCCCATTAACTTTTCGGCACCCACCAGGCAACATGGCCCGGTACGGCATACCTCAAGCATATATTTACCCTGTGGTTTTAAAAAGTACATGGTATAAAAAGAAGCCACTTCGTAAACTTCTATAGGAAGGATATCCAGGTAAGCTGCAACTTTGTCCATTGCCGCAGGGCTCAACCAGCCCAACTCAGCCTGGGTTTCGTGCAATACAGGCAACAATGCCGATTTCTGTTTTCCCTCAGGGTATCTCTTAACCAGTTCATCAAACTTTTCAAGTAAAGCCGATGAAAATTCCACAGGTTGTTGTTCCTCTACTTTAAGCATCTAATTCTCCTGCAATAATGTTCATGCTACTCATATTGATAATGGCATCAGATAACAACATGCCTTTACTCATCGGAGCAAACATTTGATAATTTATAAAACTTGGCCGTCTAAAGTGCAAACGGTAAGGCGTCCGGCCACCATCATTAATTAAATAAAAACCAAGCTCGCCATTTCCACCTTCAACAGCATGGTAAACTTCAGCTTTCGGCGCATCAATTTCGCCCATCACAATTTTAAAGTGATAGATCAATGCTTCCATATTATTGTATACTTCCTCTTTAGCCGGCAAATAAAACTCAGGCACATCAGCGTGGAAAATTCCTGCAGGTTCATGTTTTAATTTCTCCATTGCCTGCTCAATAATGCTTACACTCTGCCACATTTCTTCGTTCCTAACCAGGTAACGGTCATAAATGTCGCCGCTTGTACCTACAGGAACCTCAAAATCAAAATCTTCATAAGAAGCATAAGGCTCACTTACACGTACATCATAGTCTACACCAGTAGCACGCAACAGCGGACCGGTCCATCCATAACTAAGCGCATCTTCAGGCGTTACACAAGCTACGCCCGCAGTACGGTCAATAAAAATCCGGTTGCGGTTCAGCAAACTTTCAAATTCGCGCAGTGCAACAGGAAACTCCTTCAGAAATTTATTAATCTTAGCGAAGGCAATGTCATTAAAATCACGTTCAAAACCACCTATACGACCAATGTTAGTCGTTAAGCGCGCACCACAAATCTCTTCGTAAATCTCGTAAATGTGCTCTCTGTACTGAAACAAGTACAAAAATGTGGTCGTAGCACCTGTATCCTGCGCAATAATCGTATTGCAGATAATATGGTCAGAAATACGTGCCAGCTCCATAATAATTACCCGAAGGTAATCTACGCGCTTAGGCATCTTAATGTTCAACAGTTTTTCCACCGTCATGTGCCAACCCATATTATTTATGGGCGAGGAACAGTAGTTTAAACGGTCTGTTAAGGGTGTTATTTGGTAGAAAGGGCGGTGTTCTGCTATCTTTTCAAATGCACGGTGGATATATCCAATGGTAGAAACACCACTTACGATGCGCTCTCCATCCAGTTGGATGACATTCTGAAATACCCCGTGCGTTGCAGGGTGTGTTGGGCCTAAGTTTAAGGTTACCAGCTCACTCTGAGGATCGTTATCTGTATATACCGGCTGATTGTTCATATGCTTATCTACCAAAGTATTCGTCTTTTTTATCAACTCTGTTTGGATCTTCCAAAGGATATTGTTTCAACATGGGGTGTACACCAAGGTCGTCCATGTTCAGTATTCTTCTCAAATCCGGGTGACCTTCAAATTTCACCCCAAACAGATCGTAGGTTTCCCGCTCCATCCAGTTTGCACCTTTCCATAAAGATGTAGCTGTTGGTATGGTAGGCTGATGTTGGTCTATAAATACCTTAACCCTGATGCGGATTCGTTTTACCATGCTATGCAAATGGTAAACCACCGCAATACCATGTTTTTTCTCCGGATAGTGAACCGCAGTAATATCTGTAAGGAAGTTAAAATTTGCCTGCCCATCTTCTTTTAAAAACCTCAACACCTCCGTGATTACGTCTTTAGTTGTTTCTATGGTAAGCAAGCCGTAAGGCTCCTGTACATTGGTTATTTTTTCGCCAAACCGGGCACTTAGTAATTCAGTCAGATCATGATTAGTCACTTCTGCCATTATAATATTCCGTATGAAGCCAACATTTCTTTATACTGCTCAGACTCGCGTCTTCTGCCAGACTCGTTTTTAACAAGTTCCTGTATTTTACCAAAGCCATCTAAAATAGCTTCTGGTCGCGGAGGACAACCTGGCACATATACGTCAACAGGGATAATTTCATCTATACCCTGCAATACAGAATAGGTATCAAATATACCGCCACTTGAAGCACAGGCACCAACCGCCATTACCCAGCGGGGCTCAGCCATCTGCAGGTAAACCTGCTTCAAAACCGGGCTCATTTTCTTAGCAATCGTACCCATCACCATCAGCAAATCCGCCTGACGTGGAGAAAAGCTTAAACGCTCAGAACCAAAACGTCCAAAGTCATAATGAGAACCCATGGTAGCCATAAATTCAATCCCACAACATGAAGTTGCAAATGGCAGGGGCCACATAGAATGAGAACGTGCCAGACCTATCACTTTATCTAAAGAAGTGGCGAAAAAGCCAGATCCCTCAATTCCTGGCGGCGCGTCTACAATGTTGATGTCACTCATGATTTAAAACAAAAAAGGTCCATTCTACTAAAGAATGAACCACAAATTTACAATTTTTGAAAGTAAATGAATTATGCGATAGGGATTTAGAAACAATCTAAATTGATTAGTCCCAGTCTAAAGCTTTCTTTTTCAGGATATAAATAAAGCCCAATAACAGCGTGCCCATAAATATAAACATCTCTATAATTCCCGGCCATCCAAACTCTCTGAAATTAACGGCCCATGGATACATGAAGATTACTTCAACATCAAATAATACAAATAGAATAGCCACCAGAAAGTACTTTATTGAAAAAGGCTGACGCGCATTTCCCACTACTTTGATCCCTGCCTCAAAAGTAGACAGCTTATCAGATGTCTTTCTTTTAGGGCCTAAATAATGTGTAGCAACCAAAGTAACCACAACAAAACCCAGAGCCACAATGATCTGAAATATAATAGGTAAAAAATCTACTGGTACGCTTTGTGTTTCCATAACATTGAATATGCTGCAAAAATAACAGAAAAAGGCAGGATAACAACCCTGCCTTTTCTATTTATAATCAATAAACACTATTTTTTCTTAGGCGCAACCTTTGGTGCCGGTGCAGAAAGTGATTTTATTCCTTCCTGAGCAGTTGCATTTTGAGGATCTAATGCCAATGCCTTGTCCCAATATAATTTAGCTTTTTCCTTATCTGCTTTGTAAGATGCAAAACCAGCAATCTGATTGTAAGATTCTAACATTCCTTTTTTAGCAGCAGGGGTTTGTTTGTCAACATGTTTTTCCAATGAATCTACATATTGTTGATAATACGGCAATTTTAATCCTTTAGGATCCGTATCGCTATCCAACAAGTTATTTACACGTCCTCTCCACAAATAAGCATCATAGGTAGTTGGCGACAATTTCGCTAATGTTGCGAAAGATGAGTCGGCTCTAACCAGGATATCTTTAGAAGGATTTGTTTTTGCACTGTATCCAGCTGCATAGTAGAAATACGAAGCCAATCCATGGTAAAAGAAGTTATACAAAGAACCTTTACCATTCGGATTTAAACGGTTAACCAATTCATAAGTAGACATTGCTTTTTTATAATTCTTAGCATCATAAAAAGATTTTGCAACTTCAGCCAATGCCTCAACTTGAGTAGAGTCCATTTGAACGGCTTTAACTAAGTTTTTAACGCCAAGGCTATCGTTACCGGTCAAAGCTTGTGCTTTACCTAAATATAAATAGTCAGAGGCGATAATACGCGTGGTATCTTTTGTTTTAGCAAAAAAGTCATTCATGTATTGCAAAGCCTGAGGATAGTTTTTATTCTCAAAAGCAGAGTAACCACGCATCCTTGATACCACTAAGCTTTTAGGGTCGTTAGGGCTAACTGTAGACAATGATGAAGCTTCAGTTTCCAAAGTTTTAAAATCGCGGGCATAGAACAAGAACTGCGCATAACGCAACCTTGAATCAAATGATTTGTCAGTTAAATCAAGGTATTTTTTGTAGTTCTCTAATGCAAGTGCAGCTTTAGCATCAAAATTTGCAGGCTCAAAGTTTGCCCACTGCATATACAGCTCTGCAAGCTCGCGGTAAGCAGGACCATAATTCACATCGCCAGCAATGGCTTCTTTTAGACGCTCTTCAGATTCAGGGAATGCCCTTGACTCCTTATACATCCGGCCAATTTGTACTATAGCCCTCAAAAGCGTTCCATCAATGTTTAATGCGCGCATATAGTTCTGTAAAGCTTCAGAGTTCTTTTTCTGTGCAGCATAATAGTCGCCCATAGCTACAAAAGTTTCTGCATCTTTATCACTTGCATCTAATTCTTCTGCTTTTTGCAGGTATGGTAATGCAGCAGCAAAATCCGGTTTTTCTGCAGCTAAATACGCCTTTCCAATATATAATTGTGGAATCCAGTCTTTTTTAGAAGCTACTTCTACCGCTTTAGCAAAATTAGTATTCGCAGATGCCGCATTATTAGATAGCAAATCTGCTTCGCCAAGACCAATGTAATTCAATGAATTTTTAGGATCAGCAGCTACACCTTTTGTAAATACAGCACGCGCTGAATCGATGTAATCTTCACGCAAGTAAACCTCGCCTAAACTATAATAATTCTCGCCTTTACTAGATTGAGAATTCACCAATGCTTTTAACATGGTGGTCGCTTTTTGGTACTGTTCGGCATCTATGGCCTTCTTTGCATCACTTAAATTCTGAGCAAAAGAGGCAGAACCCATCACTACTAAACCCAAACTTAGGGTTATTGCTTTCTTTGTCATTTTCATGGTTCGTCTATTTTTATTTAGTTGTTATGAAGCTTGCTTCGCAGGTTTCATGGTTCGTCTATTTTTATTTAGTTGTTATGAAGCTTGCTTCGCAGGTTTCATGGTTCGTCTATTTTTATTTAGTTGTTATGAAGCTTGCTTCGCAGGTTTCATAGTTCGTCTATTTTTATTTAGTTGTTATGAAGCTAACTTCTCAGGTTTTCTTCTTAATTGTTCATTTTAGCAGGCCATGAAGTTACCCATTTCAGGTTAATTTCAAAGGCTGGGCTCCAAATATATAATTTACTTTGTACTTTTCAGGTTAAATTCCCTTGAGATGATTTGATTTGGACCAAATGCAGACTTTAAAACGATTAATTGTCCCCGGGGGCTCAATAACCAGTTTGCAAAACCCGTAGCCAAGCCATCTTTACCCTCCGCATTAATAATACATATATTCCTCAAAAAAGGATAAATGCCACTAATCAGATTTGCCTGGGTCGGTTTATAATAAGCATCCCCTCCTTTTTTCCCTTTTATATTCTTAACCCCTATTAATTTCACAGCGGCCAGTGAGGAAGCCATCGTCTCCTCATTTTCCATAATCCAATTTACGCCTAATACGCCAATAAAGTTTTTATTTTCTGCAACATATTTGATAACATCGTCATTGGTCTGTAAAGTATAAACACCCTTGGCAGGCAATTCTTTAACTTTTGCCAACTCTTTAAAATACCTGATCGTGCTTGAATAAGGATTATTAAACACAAGGTTCTTTCCTGCTCCATTTCCCTGCATAATGCCAATTACTTCTTCTGCAGTTATGGTAGAGTCGCTATTATCTTTATGGGTAATCAAAGCAATTCCGTCAATGGCAAATCTGGAGGTATAAACCCGGATGCCCTTTTTTTGATAGGGTTTCTCTTCCTCTGCACTAAGTGGCCTTGATAAAACCATCGTTCTCACGCTATCGTTCAGGAAGGTTGGCAGCATTTTGCTTTCGTTACCAGGAATAATTTTAAATTCAGCATTCGGATAATCCGATTTAAAAACTTCTATTTCTTTATTTATAATACCAACGTAAGATTCGTCAACCAGCAAGGTAACCTTTCCCGATGTACGGGAAACTTCCTCTTCAGTACCTTCTTTCGCACCATTTCTACAAGAAATCAGCAGAACAAGCAAAAGTAAAAAACCAATATTCTTCATGCCTTAATTTTCTTTTGTTGAGATTAAGCGAAAAAACCTGATAATGGAGTAGACAATAAGTAATGCACCAAAAGCGATCCGGTAAACCGGCGAAATGTTAAATGGAATGTCTTTCCAGAAGATCAGATACAATCCTAAAAACAGGTAAACTAAAAAGAAAACAAGCCCTAAAATGAACAGAAATCGCTGTTGAGGCGATTTCTGCATAAATGTATTGAAGTCAAACATTTTTTATTTCTATTGAGATAAAGTAAAACTAATCGGGATGTTGTACTTAACACGAACCGGTTTACCATTCTGAATACCAGGAGTCCAGCGCGGACTAGCCTTTAATACCCGAACAGCTTCCTCATCCGTACCACCGCCCAATTTACGGTCAACTTTGATGTCTGTTAATTCACCATTTTTCTCAACCACAAAAGATAAAAATACTTTACCTTGAATGTTGTTTTCCTGTGCCATAGGAGGATATCTTACAGCTTTCTGCAAGTATTTATAGAACTTGTCCATACCGCCCGGGAAACCAGGTTGAGTTTCAATACTTACGAAATCATATACTTTAGTATCCTCTACTACCGCAGCCTGTTTAGGACCATCACCTACAGGTCCTGCAATTACGATGTCCGCATCCGGATCACCGGCAATTGTTTTTTGTCCAGGGTCTGCTTTCTTTAAATCCTCAATCTGAGGAGGCTCCTCGTCACGTACCAGCTCATCTGGCTTCACGATAGGAGGTGGAAATTTCACCTGATCCTGCTTTGGCGGCGGTGGCTCTACCGGTGGTGGTGGCGGAGTCTCCGGGTTTACAGGCGGCGGCGGTTGTACCGTTACCTCTACCTGTTTAACGATTTCATCTTCGGGAACTGCTCCTTCGATCAGGCTTAGGATCTTTGGAGTCAGAAACGCAAGTATAAATACCGTTCCTGCCAAAAGCATAGCTTTGGTTGTATTTGATGAATTTTGACGGCGAAGCTCGTAAGCGCCATAGCCCTTATTTTTCTTTTCAAAAACAACATCAAGCCATTCCTTCCCAAATAAATCTATTTTTGAACCTAACATTGCTTAATATTTAGATGTTAACATTATTATAAAATTCCTTGCTGTCTCATAAAATCTTTTTCCGAATCCAGGATGTATTCATCATCGATTGCCGGAGCAGATTTAATTTGCGCAATGTTTAATTCATCCATGATGTCAACAAAGTTTTTGTACTTTGAAGCTGAAGTTGGTTTAATCACCACAACGATTGATTTACCACTTTTAGCAAGCACGTCCTTTTTGTTCTTCATGATGGATGCTCTGATCTGACTAAAGTTCTCGATATTAGGCTGGCTTTTTCCAGCTTCACCCATATACCAGGCTACTTTATCATTCTTTCCAAGCAGGATGGTCATGGTTTGAGATGCACGAAGTTCTAACCTTTGTTCATTCTTTTCATCTTTATCCGGCTTGGCAATGTCCATAGCTATGGGCTTCGAAAGCGATGTAGTTAACATAAAGAACGTAATCAGCAAGAAAGCCAAATCCACCATCGCGGTTAAATCTACTTTCGTATTTGCTTTCTTGGTCCTTACCTTACCACCGCCTTTTTTGCCCCCGCCGGAGGTATCTAATTCTGCCATAGTTTGTTTTTATTTAGCACCGCCCTCGGCCGATGTAATTAAACTAAATTTATTAATTTTTTGTTTCTGCAGGATATCCACAATCTTTTTAACCACAGGATACTCCTCATCGGCATCTCCTTTGATACTCACACGCATTGGCGTTGAATGTAATTCGGCCACGGCATGACGGGATTGCATAATCCATTGTGCTAACTGGTTGTCAGTAGAATCCGCAGGAATTCCTGTTTCATATCCTGATGTCTTCCTTTTTTCGTTAGTCAGGTCCAACCAGGCACCTAAATTTTGAATAGGCACACCAAATGAAGGAAGTACGCTGAATCTTTTACGCTGCTCCGGGGTAAAAGTTAATTTGTATTCCGCAGCCATTTTATCCAATGTAGCGGCTTTCACATCCTGGCCTGCTACCTCATAATACACCTGTCCATGACCAATCGTAAGCTTCGCGATATCTACATCCGGAACCGGAATTTTATATGTTGAAGATGGGATTTTTATTTCCAGAGGATCAGGCTGACGTGCTGTTGCTGTTAATATAAAGAAAGTAAGCAATAGGAAAGACACGTCGCACATGGCGGTCATATCGATCGAAGTACTCTTTCTTTGAACCTTTGCTCTTGGCATAATTTTTTAAATTACTTATGTGTTATATTAATGATGCTTATTCTTCCGGTTTTCCATAAAGCCCGGTAAAAAAAATGCATTATTTTTTATTTATGCGTAGAAGCATAAGTTTGGATGATGCTAAAACCAGCTTCATCAATCGCATAAGTCAATTTATCAATTTTAGAAGTCAGAATGTTGTACATGATAATCGCAACAGTAGAAGTACCAATACCAGTAGCTGTGTTGATTAGGGCCTCAGAGATACCACTTGCAAGTGCTGCCTGATCCGGAGCTCCAGATGTAGCCAAACCACCGAAGGCCTTGATCATACCTGTTACTGTTCCCAACAGACCTGTCAATGTACCCACAGAAACCAATGTAGCTACAACAGTTAAGTTTTGCTCTAACATTGGCATCTCCAAAGTAGTTGCTTCTTCAATATCTTTTTGGATGGCAAGACATTTCTGATCTGTATCCATGTTGGTTTCAGTTTCCATCTCACGGTATTTTTTCAAACCAGATTTGATTACGTTCGCCACAGAACCTTTTTGCTTATCACACTCAGCCATAGCCGCTTCAATGTTATTAGCACTTAAAAGTCCTTGTACTTTTTTCACGAAAGCATCTAAACTTCCTGATCCTGTTGCTTTACCAATAACAATAAACCTTTCTACAGAGAATACGATTACCATTAAAAACATCCCCATTAATACTGGTACGATAACTCCCCCTTTGTAAGCCATACCTGCATAGTTACCTACTAATGGCTCTTTTGTTGGATCTCCGTCAGCAAAGTTGGCTGGATCACCCAATACAAATTTGTACAATAAAATACCTATGATAATACAGATAGGAATAACAAGGGTAGCGAATAAGTTTGAAGCTGTAGAGCTTTCTTTCTGAACTGTTGTTGGTTTTGGTGCGTTTGCCATTTTTTTTTTAGTTTTTTAGTGTTTTTTAGTTTTTAGTACTTTTTTAAATTTCAGATTACACTCCGTAATACAGTCAACGACGAATTTACACAATTGTTGCAATAACAAACCTAAAACTTTGAATTTAAATTCTATGTTAAATTTATGTTAAGCACAACGCCCATGCGTGCTGATTGTTTCCCCTCACAGAATGATCCAATGGTTTTAATTAAAAAAGATTGCCTTCTTTAGGGAGACAATCTTTCACAATTAAAACTAAAAAAAAATTGAATTGCAAATTTTTGGACAAAAAAAATAGATTAAATCGCTATTTCGCGTGTTTTTGGGACTGCCGCCAGCATTTCTTCTCCCGCAAATTCTTCAAACTGCTTAAAGTTATCTATAAAAGCTTGTGCAAGCTCGCTCGCTTTCTGATCGTATGCCGCACCTTCAGCCCAGGTATTTCTGGGATTTAAAATTTCTGCCGGGACATTTGGACAACTCATCGGCATCATCAACCCAAACACAGGATGTTCGGCAAATCCAACTTCATCCAGCAGTCCATCCATAGCGGCCGTAATCATGGCCCGTGTGTAAGCAAGTTTCATCCTTGTCCCTGTTCCATATACACCGCCGGTCCAGCCAGTATTAATCAACCAGACCTTTACGTTATGCTTTTTCAGCTTCTCCCCCAGCAATTCTGCATACTTTGTGGGATGCAGCGGCAAAAAGGCCTTTCCAAAGCAGGCCGAAAAGGTAAGCTGTGGTTCTGTAACACCCGCTTCAGTACCTGCTACCTTTGCCGTATAGCCAGAAATAAAATGAAACATAGCCTGTCCCGCAGTCAATTTTGAAATAGGCGGCAGCACACCAAAGGCGTCAGCAGTTAAAAAGAAGATGTTCTTAGGAACGTTTCCTACCGAAGGTATTACAGCATTAGAAATGTAATCAATGGGATAAGCGACCCTGGTATTCTCCGTTTTTCTGATGTCCGAAAAATCTACAATTCGCGTTCCGGCAAAATAATTGACATTCTCCAGTAACGCACCAAAACGTACCGCATTAAATATCTGGGGCTCCTTTTCAAAACTAAGGTCTACACATTTCGCATAACACCCACCTTCAAAATTAAAAACGGTTTCCCTTCCCCAACCATGCTCATCATCCCCAATCAGCCCCCGTTTAGGGTCCGCAGAAAGCGTCGTTTTTCCTGTTCCAGATAAACCGAAGAAAATAGCCGTATCGCCATCTTCGCCAATATTCGCAGAGCAATGCATAGGAAGCATGCCATGATTTTGAGGCAAAATAAAATTTAATACAGAGAATATGCCCTTTTTAATTTCCCCTGTATAACCCGTGCCGCCAATCAGGATGATCTTTCTGCTAAAGTTGAGGATCGAAAAGTTAGGCTGTCTTGTACCATCCAAAACAGGATTCGCTAAAAAAGAGGGCGCAGCAACCACAGTCCATTCCGGGTCACTCCCTTCATTATCTTCCGCTTCCTGGTTTCCGTACCGCAAGAACAGATTGTGCGCGAAAAGATTCTGATAAGCCCTTTCCGTAACTACCCTAATGGATGTTTTAAATGCCGGATCTGCACAGGCATAGGCATCACGTACATAAAACTTATTTTTATTGAGGTGCTCAGTTACCTGATCATATAAGCTGTCAAAATGAGCGGGACTAAATTTTATATTGATTTCTCCCCAAAATACACTGTCACGTGTAAGGTCGTCATAGACTATGAACCTATCCTTTGGTGATCGGCCGGTAAACTCACCAGTGTCTATGGCCAGCGCTCCGCTGTCAGCGAGCGTGCCTTCCCCATTTTTTAATGCTTCTTCAACCAACTGTGGTACATCCAGCTGATATAAAGCCCTTTCTGCATTTAAATTCAAACGACTTAAGTCAGGCTTGTTTTTAAAAACTTTGCTCATACATAATAAGTTTATGCAGCAAAGTTATACAGATAAAAAGGCAGGAGGTATTTTTTTACCAGGTATTTTTAACTTATTGTCCCGGATACACTATTCCATAATACATTGACCATAAATACATTACTCTATTTATCCGCCAGATTTTTTAACTTTAAAACCTTCCTTTTGCAGCAGTAAAATAACCTTGTCTCTAAAATCTCCCTGAATCAAAATTTCCCCGTCCTTTGCTGCCCCGCCAACACCGCATTTGCTTTTTAGTGTTTTTGCCAGCTTGTCCAGTTCTTCCTCCGTTCCCGCAAACCCGGTAATTAAAGTAACAGCCTTACCGCCGCGGTTTTTACGGTCAAGCGTCACCCTAAGATCTTGCTGGTTATTGGGTAATGCTTCCCGGGGACTTTGCTCCTCTTCTTCGTAGACAAACCCAGGATCCGTAGAATACATGATTCCACCAAAATCATTCAATACTTTCTTTTTAGTGCTCATAACGGTGTAATGATTTGCAAAGATAAGGGATCAACGGTGATCTCAATGTCAGCACCCATAAAAAATGGCTCCCCATCAATGTGGATGGCTGCATCTGCCTCCCTCCCAATTTGAATATGCTTACCCCTGATGATCTCTACCAGCTCAGAGTGATCGGTTTTAGCCAATATCATTTCCATTGCCAATACAGGCATTTTATACAATGGAAACTTTTTAATGATGCATACATCCAATAAGCCATCGGTAACTGAGGCCCGCGGGGATACATGCGCATTGTTGCCGTACTGTGAAGAATTTGCAATGCTAACTACAAAAGCTTTTCTGCTGTATGCAATTCCATCAACAGTAATATCATATTGCTGAGCTTTATAGTCCATCATTTCTTTTAAACCCAGTTTTACATAACCCGATAAGCCACGTTTTTTATTACCTGCAAAAATTGAACTGATGTGGGCATCGAAACCCATCCCTGCCATGTTAAAAAAGTATTTATCGTTAAATGTGGCCGTATCAATTTTAGAAATATGTAATTTATTGATCACCTCAATAGCGCCCTTCGTGTTCATGGGGATTTTTAAAAACCGGGCCAGGCCATTGCCCGAGCCAAACGGAATAATCCCCAGCACTTTATTGCTTTTCATCACCTTGGTACCAATCTCATTAATGGTACCATCGCCACCCACAGCTACAATGACGTCAAAATTATGATTTGCAGCTTCCTCAGCTATTTCCGCCGCATGCCCTACGTATTCCGTAAAACTAAAATTAGCGTTAAACTGCCTATGGTCCAGATGGGCCTCAATAATTCCCGGGATCTTTAATTTATTCTTTCCTCCCGATATCGGGTTGATGATAAATAGGATGTTAGTTTTTGTCAAAATGCCTGATTAAGATTCTACAAAATAATTGATATTTTTTGACTATTTGAATATATAGTGTAATTTTGAACCATAAAAGTGGACTGATTTGCGATGCTATCTAAAAATAGCGGGATTGCAACCACGTAAAAAAAAGTGCTAACCATTAATACACTTCCTTTTACCGCCTGTATTTACAGGGTCAAACTCCATTTTATATAATTGTACATTGTAAAAATTAATTATTTAAAATGCCTTATTTATTTACGTCAGAATCTGTTTCTGAAGGCCATCCTGATAAAATTGCAGATCAAATATCAGACGCATTAATTGATAACTTTCTAGCTTTCGATGCCGAGTCGAAAGTTGCCTGCGAAACCCTGGTAACAACTGGTCAGGTAATCTTAGCCGGAGAAGTAAAGTCTAAAACTTATCTGGATGTTCAGCAAATTGCCAGGGACGTAATTAAGAAAATCGGCTATACCAAAAGCGAATATATGTTTGAAGCAAACTCATGTGGCATTTTATCTGCCATACATGAGCAGTCGCAAGACATTAACCAGGGTGTAGACAGAACTACTAAAGAAGAACAAGGTGCTGGTGATCAGGGAATGATGTTTGGTTATGCAACTAACGAAACTGAGAACTATATGCCATTGGCACTGGATTTATCTCATACCTTACTGCAGGAATTAGCAATTTTAAGACGCGAAAATAAAGAAATCACTTATTTACGCCCTGATGCTAAATCACAGGTAACACTGGAATACAGCGACAACAACAAACCGCTTCGCATTGCGGCCATTGTAATTTCTACACAACACGACGATTTTGACGAAGAAGCAACCATGCTGGCTAAAATCAAAAACGACCTGATCACGATCTTAATTCCAAGGATCATCGCCAAATATCCTCAATATGCACATTTCTTTAACGATCAGATTGAATACCACATCAACCCTACAGGTAAATTTGTAATTGGTGGTCCTCATGGCGATACTGGCCTAACAGGCCGTAAAATCATTGTAGATACTTATGGTGGTAAAGGTGCGCATGGTGGTGGTGCCTTCTCCGGAAAAGATCCTTCTAAAGTAGACCGTTCTGCTGCTTATGCTACCCGTCATATTGCAAAGAACCTGGTAGCAGCTGGTGTTGCTGATGAAATACTGGTACAGGTAAGTTATGCTATCGGTGTTGCTAAACCAATGGGTATTTATATCAATACCTATGGAACTTCAAAAGTAAAACTTAATGATGGCGAGATAGCTAAAATTGTTGAAGAAATATTTGACATGCGCCCGTATTTTATTGAGCAACGCTTAAAATTAAGAAACCCTATTTATAGCGAAACAGCAGCATATGGCCACATGGGCAGAAAACCAGAAACGGTGACCAAAACCTTCAGAACGCCAAACGGCGAGGAAAAGGTGTTGACAGTAGAACTTTTTACCTGGGAAAAACTAGACTTCACAGATAAAGTTAAAGCAGCTTTTTCATTTGTTTAAATTTCTTGTTTAACTGTTATGAAGCTATCAGATTTATTCATCCCAAGTGTGGTTGATAAATCATGATGGTTTCATTATAATTTATCAAACCTTTTCAAACCCTGGTTGTTTTATAACATATAAAAACAAATGTTATGGAACAGCCAGTAGAAATGAATACGCTAAGCCAGATCTTAGAAAAATTAAGGCAAAAAGGCTTTGATAACGAAATAAAAATGACCGATCATGGGAAAATGCAGGGTGTTGGATTTAACAAAATCTATAATCCTGAAGACCTTACCATTATAAAAACTTATCGCTTTGAAGGGGATTCTGATCCGGCAGACAATTCCGTCTTGTATCTGTTGGAAGATAAAGATGGCCAAATCGGATACATTATGGATGCCTACGGCATGTATAGCTCTCAGGGCGTGGCAGGATTTGATGATTTCTTAAAAAAGATCCCAACGGCAGACCGCGACTTGCAGGAGTTATTCTGTTAACCAGATAAATCTAATATGAGGGAACCCCAAAAGGTTCCCTTCTTTATTGAAATACAATTTTACCGAAATATTCAGGAACGTGAAAATCTGGCTCCAGTCGCTGTATCGGGTTCCAGGTCAGGAAATGCGGCTTCGGCAAATCATCACCACACTTATAAAAATTAGCCTTACAAACGAGCCCATTCAGGCTCGTTATTTCATTAAATTCAAAAACTTCTGTTGGAATGTAGAGCACCATCTCCCAATTAAACCTTTTACCGTACTGTTCAGTTTTAGCCATCGGAATAATCTTTTTCACGGTAGAAACCGGCATAAGGTGTCGCTTTGTCCGCTTTGTACCATAAGCCATCTTCCCAACGCCAAGACTATTGAACTCGATGTTATAATAGCCATCATCATTAAAAGAGATAAAAAACTCAACACAATTGTCTTTGTTAACCGCTGAATTGACTGGCCTCTGCCGGGATTGAAAATAGTCATCCTTCACATAATATTTTATCAAAATCGCGGAATCCAGGTGCGCAATAGTATAGCTTGCCTTACAATCCGTTGCATACTCCGGCCAGGACTCATTATTAAGCCGCTGTGCGGGTAAATTGTCCAGCACAGCAGAACAGCTGTCAAAATCAGTCACAGCCAAACCGACAACTGGTACTTCAACGACTTCCGCTAAACGTTGCAAACCGACTTTCATTTTAAAAGGCTGCTACTATCCTGATCCAAAAACAACGATACATCCGGGTGATTGCGCAAGATAGTAGAAGGGTATTCGGTAGAAATGTCCTCATTTAAGGTATTCCATACCGCTTGTGCCTTTGTCAAACCAGGAACCACGCAAATGATGTGTTTTGCCTTCAATAAAGCCGGGATGGTTAGGGTTACCGCATGTGTAGGCACCTCCTCAATAGATTTAAAGCAGCCGTCATTCACCTGCTGTTGTCTGCATACCAGGTCCAATTCCACAATCTTTACCGCTTTTGCGTCTGCAAAATCCGCAACCGGGGGATCGTTAAATGCAATGTGGCCATTTTCTCCAATACCCATGCAAACCACATCTACCGGAAACTGGTCCAGCAAGTCGCTGTATGCCACATCCCTCAGGTAGTTTACGGTTTTGAACGGTACCTTTTCAAATAAGCGGCTACTTAAAAAATTACCAAATCCCTGCGGTGCAGCCTCATCCAGCCCAATGTATTCATCCATATGAAATGCATTGATGCGTGACCAATCAATATCCAATGTAATCAATTCCTCCAAAAATTCATTTTGAGAGGGTGCCGCTGCAAAAATTACATTTACAACCGGTTGTGCCAGCAACAAGGCATTTATTCTTTCACTTGCAACTTCCGCTGCATGGATGCCCATTTGTTTCCTGTTTTCAAATATATTTACCGCCAAATGAGCGGCATCATTGATTTCTGTCATTTCCATTATTTTAAATCTTTAAGCTTTTGAATACACTACTTTCCCCTTTACCATTGTGGTAAAAATATTGATGTCCTGATCAAAAATTACCACATCTGCATCTTTCCCTGGTTGTAAGGAACCTGTAAAGGCATCCACCTTCATAATCTCCGCTGGTGTTGCAGAAATCATCTTCACGGCTTCCAGCAAGGGAACATCTGCAAGCCTAACCATATTTCTTACCAGGCGGTCAGCGGTCGCTACACTGCCCGCAAAAGCACTGCGATCTGTTAGTTTGGCTACATTGTCTTCTACAATTACAGGAAGACCATCCTTAAGACTTCCTAAAATACTCGGGCCAGGAGGCATCCCTGCGGCACGCATCGCATCTGTTATCAAGGCAGTCTTCTCCGCACCTTTAATCTTATAAACGAGTTTTAGCAACGCTGGCGGCAGGTGTACCCCATCTGCAATAATCTCTACACTCATGCCATCCAATAAATATGCGCTTTCTACCACGCCGGCGTAACGGTAGGCATTTCGCCTGGAAACCCCTGACATACAGGAGTAGAAATGAGTAGCGTGAGTAAATCCCCTTTCATAAGCAGCTAAAACTTCTTCATAAATGGCATCGGTATGCGCAATTGCCGCTAAAACACCTTTCTTACGAAGAAAATCTCCAAATTCAAGTGCGCCTTTAAGTTCAGGGGCGGCACTCCAGCGTTTAATGATGGACGAATAAGACAGGATTTCCTCATATTCCTCTACAATAGGATCCCGGATATACCTCGGGTCTTGGGCGCCCTTTTGCAACATAGAAAAATAAGGGCCTTCAATATGCATCCCTATAAACCTTGCGCCAGCAATATTCAGCTGATCTGCCTCAGTATAAAGATCCAGCGTTTTCAGCAAGTCGGCCTTTTCGCAGCTTAAGGTTGTTGGCGTCATGGCTGTTGTACCATATTTGGCATGCGTTTCCGCAATTCCCAGAAAAGCCTCCAGGGTATTGTCCATAAAATCGTGTCCCCCGCCACCATGTACATGAATGTCGATAAAGCCCGGAGAAATATACATGCCTTTCGCATCTATCAGCTCAGCGCCTTCAAAATCTATATTGTTTTCAGTCACTTCAACAATCTTTCCCTGCGCTATCAATACACAGCCGCCTTTAATCAGCCGGTGTGGAGTAAGGATGATGCCATTGTAAATCTTAATTCTATCTGTAAAAATCATTTTTTAACTAAGTCTATTTTTTAAAAACCCAATGTTTGATTTTAAATCCATACATCGCATAAAAGGCCAGGTAAACATAACAAGGCAGTAAAACCCAGTATGCCGTACGTAAATCGTATTGGTCAGCAAAATGGCCATATATCAAAGGCAGAATGGCATTGCCGCTCAACCCCATAATGAGCAGTGAGGCACCGATTTTAATGTAACGTCCTAAACCATCCAGGGCAAGTGGCCAAACTCCCGCCCAGATCATGGAATTGGCAAAACCCAGCAACACCACAAACCAGATGGAAATATCTGCTGCATGGCCGAACAGTTGTACCTGACCGTGTGTGTAAATAATAAGGAAGGTAAAAACGGCACCCAACAGTGTGCAGAACCGTAATGCCAAAACTTGCGAAATATATTTGGGAATTAAAGAGATCCCTAAAGTGTACCCGATTATGGTTGCGCCCAAAGTATAAGAGGGGAAAACCTTAGCCTCCAACAAAGGAATATCCATAGAACGGGCATAACCGATTACGGTATCTACTGCTATTACCTGCGAACCAACGTGGACAAATATCGCAAAGGCACCCAATATCAAATGAGGAAACTGGAAGATACTGGTTTTACCAGATGTCTGTTCGGCAACATCTTCTGCTTCTGTGTCGGTATCAATTTCCGGCAAGGGAGAAAAGCGGATAAACAGCCCCAGGCCTACCAATACCACTGCAACGATACTATAAGGAATAATGACCCGACGAATCAATTCATCTAAAGCGGCATCTTTTGCTGCGCCAGTCATGGTTTTAAGCTGTTCAAACAACTCGGTATCAGTAGAGCGTAAAATGGCCGCAGCAAACAACAATGGGGCAATAATGCCTGCAAACTTATTACAAATCCCCATAATACTAAAGCGCTTTGCCGCGCTTTCCTTAGGGCCTAAAATAGTGACGTACGGATTGGCTGCAGTCTGTAAAATTGCCAGGCCAATCCCCAGTGTAAACAAGCCTGTTAAAAACAACTCATAAGTCCTGCTGAGTGCGGCTGGCACAAATATCAAAGCCCCTACAGCCATTACCCAAAAGCCAATCATCATTCCATTTTTAAAACCGGCCTTTTTTAACAAAAAAGAAGCGGGTACAGACATCAGCAAATAAGAGATGTAAAAGGCGAACGCAACCAGGTAAGACTGAAAATTGGTCAGCTCACAGGCTATCTTAAAATAAGGGATCAGGATGGCATTGATCCAGGTTACAAAACCAAAAATAAAAAACAGTACTCCTATAATGATAATCGAGATCAAATTTTCCCTTTTACTGAGCCCGCCTATTTCTGAAACCGTGATTTTCTTTCTCAAAATATTGTTATTTAATGTTAACTAATGCAACATTTGACACTTATTCTTTTATTCTTTAATGCCCGCTAAACGATTATAAAGCACCTTGATTTTTGCGTTCCGTAAATCGTTTTCCTCTTTAAGCTCTGAGGGGTAAAGCGTATTCCCGTTTAACTTGATAAAGCGTTTGTCTAAATCTCCAGTTCGCAGAGATTTAAGCTTTTTAATCGCATCAGGCACCTGTTCTGCGGTAAATGATGGAGAATTTGCCAGGATCTCCACGCTCATATACGTTAGGTACTGCTGCCTGATATCAGCCATCAGCCGATAGTGTTCAAACTCCTCCTGATTCTTTTCAGGTTTAAGATTCCGCAAAACATTGGCAGCATAGATCGTGCTATCCAACAGTTGGTTGATACTTAATGCCGAGCCGATCACTTTACCCTGGTTTACTTCGTAAGAAGTGGTGTTGATGGCTTTCCAGAAATTAAGTGCAGCCGCTTGATCAAAACCGTAATTGGTATAACAATAGTTTTGCACAAAATCCATGATGGCAAGTGGCTTATTGGTTTTAATCGCCTCAAAATAGGCGGCTATCAACATATTGAATCCCGTAATCGGATATACACGGCGAATGGCATAGAGATCCACAATGTCACGGGCACTTTCCAAAACCGGCGAATACAATCCTGAAGTTGACCACGAGGTCATGACCATCCCCTTATAACCCATATTTTCGGCGAAAGGCAAAAAATCATGAATATTCTTAAAGTGCTTTTCCCATTGAGTTAAAAAGTAATTGTCAGGACTGCTCCTGATAGATGGCGATCCCCATATTTCAAAACCACTCTCCATTAATTTTTTATGGTCACCAAACTTGTTAAGGTCCCATCCATAATTCCAGTCCACAAAAATAGTTTGCTTAGGCAGGGAGCTTAATGCTTCGGGATATTTTAAAGCAATATCCGCCCAAAGCACAGGACGCTTCCCTAAACTCACGACAATATCACACAGCAATTTAATATAATCGCCATATAAACGGCCCATACCAACCTGGGCCACTTTTTTCTTAGACTGTTCAGACTTGCCCAGCAAGTAGGTTTCATCGCCTCCAATGTGGATGTAAGGAGAGGTATGGGTAGAAATCAAATCCTTATACAGGTCTGTAAACAGTGCTGCGTTTCCCTTCTCCTGGAGCGGATTTACCTGCGAATAATCTTTCTGATCTTCTCGAAGCTCAGCATATTTATAGTGACGCAAAATATACTCCACATGCCCGAAGCTCTGCTGCAAAGGAATCACATCAATGCCAATAGAGGTACAATAGGCTATAAAGGATTTCACTTCTTCACGAGTATAAGCATATCGGTTTGCTATGAGTGGTTGGTTTTTAAAGGGATAAGTAGCTTCCCATTCCATCACCAACGTATTTATACCATTCTGGCTTAGCTTTAACGCAAAAGCCTTCAACGCCGGCATTTTCATCACCTGCACACGTAAATCAAGATGGAAGCCTTTAACCGGAAATGGTGATGTCTGAGCATGAACACTGCTAAGCACAAACAACAGCAGCCCTAATAAAAAGTAGCGTTTGTTCATTTTTAATTTTCTGTTTATCATATCTCTTATAATTTAGTTTAAAATAGATGCAAATGTCATTGATATGCCAGACAGTATTGCTTTTAATGAATTAGGCTTCGTCACCGGTACAGATGCCGGCGTACCTGTATTGCCTGAAGTATTAAAAGTAAAACTGTTTATGACCTCATTAGCTGCTAATTCTCCGGTAGCCGGAAAGTTGACCAATGCCCCAGCACCCTGGATCAAAACACCATTAACCCACAAATTGAATGTTTGCGGGGGTATGGTATACGTTTGCGTTCCCTTAACATATGCCCGGCTAATGGTATTGTTATTACAGTAAAGCTCTACTTTGTAAGTTCCTGTTTTATTAAACACATTATTTTTAATTGAGTTATATGTATAACTCGAATTGCGGTAAGATGCGGTAGCAAAATTTCCGGCATAAAAATCTAACCGCAAAGCCCCAAAAACGCCGGGAGTTTGGACTGAAGTCAACTGACTTCCGTTATTGAAGGTACTATTAACTGTTGTTCCTTTCCCAAAGGGGATAATCAGTTGTCCGTTTGTTAAAGGGGCATCAAGTTTCAATGTAAACGCTACTGTGGTTAACGGCGTCGCTTCTGTAACATTGTACCAACTCAATTTACCAGCTGATCCTGTAGATGCAGCCGTTATTTCAATCTTTGTGGTATCCTTATCTGTTAGCAGCATAAAGCTACCACCTGAGTTTCGGGGTAAAGATACACGGGCTATTCCATGAAAAGGATAAGGTAAAAATCCACCCGACGCTGTTTTCTGTGAAACGGAAACATTTTCTGCTGAGGCCGAGTTAAAGGATTCAGCACCATTGCCTGAACCTGTACCTAAATCGTATTTCCAGGTGATATAAGGCGTTTTCCAGCCTTTGGTTTCATGGATTTTATCATCGATGGCCTTTAGCAATGAGCTGTCACCAGTAGCATCCTGCAAGACCTGCCAGATCATTATCCCTCCACATTCACTAAGTGCCAATGCCGTTCTGTTCTTCGTATTTTCTGCATTGTGGTAGCTGATCACCAAGCCGTCCTCATTACGTTTAATGTAATCTTTACGCTCCGCACCGGGATACTGCTTCAACAAATCCCCGTATTTTATAGTTACAAAAGATTTTTCAGTATCATAGCGGGCATAAAAGGCAATACCGATGACAATTTTACTTGCAGGTAAGCTCCTTACGCCCTTCCAATAATCAATGTGCTGGCGGGCATATTCTATTGCAGCGTGCGACTGGATATTACGGCCATAAGACATAACATTTATAAAATCATACGCTTTCAAACAAGCATCTGTTATTTTAGTTCGCGTACCCCATGCTACCGCCCCGGTAATCAATTTACCTTTTGCTTTCAATAGTGCCGAGAGTTCCAGTACAAATGCCTCATAATTGGCATCAATGTTTTTCCCTTCTATATCCACATCAATACCATCAGCCTTAAATTGCGCTAACAGGGCCATCACTTTAGTAATAAATGCCGCTCGGTTTTCCGGCATTAACAATTTAGCATACTGACTCTGGTCGCTGCCCCCAGCCAACGAAAGCAGCACTTTAACTTTGTTTTTATGCGCTTTTGTCACAACTTCATTTACACCGGCACTTTGCCATTCCGGGAAATCTCCATTTTCATCGGGATTAAAAAATGCCAGGTTAAGGTGGGTAATTTTAGTAAAATCAAAAGCATTGATGTGCTTATGCAAATCCTTTGAAAAGTTCGGCAAATAGGCCACTACTTTAAATTGTGCCCTGGTGATGAAACCAAAGCTCATCAACAGGAAGATCAAAAATACTCGTTTCGTCATCATTGTTTCCCTTGTTTAATGGTATCGTCTATCACTTTTAACATAGAATTTTCGTCGAAACTGTCGTGCATCAATTGCCAGATCATTATACCACCAGCCTGGTTTAAAGCTAATTTTGTCTTTTCTTTGATGGTTGGCATTCCATTGTAATATAGGGTGCCGCCATTATCCGGCAAAACAATTTCGTCACTGTTTTTTGATTCAGGGAATTTTTTAACAATAGTTGCCCAAGACAGCTCCCTGTAGCCAGCATTTGCGGCAGGCACGGTACCAAAGCCGTAAGCGTAAAAGGGTACACCAATGATCACCTTTTCTTTCGGTAGCTTAACCCCTCGCTCTTTTGTCCAATAGTTTAAATGCTCAACGGCATATGACATTGGCGAATGTTGACCAGGATTTGCAGGACGCCATGGTCCTGTTTTATCATAAGCCATCACATTGATAAAGTCAAACTGCTCCAGCGCCTGATCCGAAATTTTGTTGCGGGTGTAATAAGCTAAAGCTGCCGTCAGCAACTTTTTCTTTTCTGCCAATGGCTTTCTCAACTCCACTACAAATTTTTCATAATTTTCATCGATGTCATCGCCCTCAATATCTACATCTACACCATCAAGTTTATATTTCTTTACGAAATTGATGAAATTCTTAACAACTTCTGCTCTCCTGTCGTCCTTCAGTAACTTTCCGTAATAAGCCTGCCGACTTCCTCCACCGCAAGACATCAACACTTTAACGTTGTGTTGATGCGCCAGCTTCACGACCATATCCAGCGCAGGCATGTCTGCAAAATTACCTGTGGTATCGGGATTAATAAAGGCAATATTTAAATGGGTTAATTTAGCAAGATCTATTTTTTCCAGATCTGCCAGCATACTCGTTTTAGGGCGGATATAACCCACCACCTTAAACTGAGCAATAACCTTCTTCTGGAGAAATACTAAACATAATGTGGTCAGGACTACAACTACTTTATAATTCATATCGGATTTATTTGACTGTGATCAATACTTCCCTAACCACCTTACTATCATTGTCTTTAGTGGTATTAGACGCCACGAAAGTTGCTTTATATACCCCCGGTGAGGTATATGTAGTTGAATATTCCGTTAGCTGCGGATCTACATATTGCTTAATCGGCACTCCGAAATCTAACCCTAAGTCTATTTTATCGGCCTGAAATGCTTTCGAAATACCCCATTCTTCATACTCTAAACGGTTATAAACCGAAGCTGCAGCCGGATAAGCGAACAACATGATAGAAGAAGATACCGTACTGTTGGTTACAGCCAATGGATTTTTCTTCACCTGTTTCCATCCCATACCTGTAAACGTAGCCAGGGCCTGCGTGGTTCCAAAGGTGGTAACCCCATTTAACACGCTCAATTGTGTCCGCCAGTTGCGGCTAGGCACGGTGCCCATCGGATAGGCAGGCGCGTAATACTTAAAAGCAATGTAATAAGGTTTTCCAGGTTTAGTAAAGCTTAAGATATTTTGAACGGTTGAGGCTGTCCATGCTGGCGAAGTGCCGGAGAAAACCCCAAATGGACCAAAAGTATATTTGGAGGTCACATCTGTCCAGGTTGCTTTGGTTACATTTTCATAATCATATACCCCGTTAAAATCAGTAGAGATCAATACAGTCACCACCACACCCGCCTCAGTTTGGGTATTGTGAGTTTGAAATGAAAAGTTCAGTTCTTTTAAAGAGTCAATTCTTTTTACGTCTTTATAACTGTATTCATTACCCACTTTTCCAGAGTAAAAAGAAATCTGGTTGGCATCACCGTTAAACTTAAACACAACCTTGTCATTCACTTTATAATTTGCGGAATCTGTCTTTACATCAAAAGACACCTCCGAAGCGGGAAACTTCTCACAAGAGATCGTTATCGCGGCTATAATCAATAGGAAAAAATATTTTTTCATCTTCTTTATATTTTTAGTATCCAGGATTTTGTGGTCTTAAACCTGTATTTAATGACATCTCTTTAGGAGAAAGCGGCCATAACAGATCCTTTGCAGAAACATTTGTAAAATAAGCAGCACCATTACGCTCATTGGCTGCATTAGGTGCAGGGATTCCAGGTGCATTAAGGCCGGCAAAATCTTTTGCCACACGGTCCATATTGCTCAAGTATTTACCCCAACGAATCAAATCACCTTTACGCAGGCTCTCAAAACACAATTCTCTTGACCGCTCTTCTTCTATCGTAATTTGAAAATTGTCTATCTGCGTAGATGTCAATAAATACGTACTTGTTCTTCTGGTACTGATTAAAGAAGTGGCCACAGCAGTAGTGGTTGGTGACCCGCCAACAAAAGTAACCGTAGGCGCCGTAGTATAACCTGTGCCTTCTGTCAATACCTTTACTCTGGTTACCACACCGGCCGCGCTAATGAAGGCCTTAGCAGTTGCACCTGTTCCTCCACCATCACTAATCACAACTGTTGGTGCAGTTTTATAACCCGTTCCAGCGGTGGTAACCTGAACCATCCTTACCGATTCATTCGGCAAGTCTTTTCCATAAGCCCTTCTTCTTACTTGATTCACTGCATCAATAGCGGCAGTTGTTGGCGTATTACCATTTACTTTATAATCCGCTTCTGCAAACATCAGCAAGACATCAGAATAGCGCAACAATGGAAAATTAATCGGCCCCCAGTTTGTGGTTTTCGGATTGACAAGTTCCAGTTCCCTGCGCCATTTACCGCTGGAACGCTGATAAATATTTGCAATTGGAATCGCGGTTTCAATAACCGGAGTACCCGCTGTAGTGTAAGGTGCTATCGACCAATCCCTGCGTTCATCTGCCGAAAGCAACGCGGTTGGATTATCAAACATATACCATAAGCGGGCAGTGGTATATACATAAGCATAACTATAGCCATAATTAGGATCAGTGCCACTGTATGCTATCCCGTTATTACTGCCTACCCTGCCAGTTTCCTGATAGGAATCTGTTGCATTTCCCTGAAATTCAATTTCCCAGATGGATTCATTGATGTCATATTTATCCTGGCAATAATTGATAAACACATTTTGATAAGAAGGATTCAGCGAATGCTGAAAACCATCTTCAGGATCAGGCTTCATTACTTTTAAGGCCCAGTCGCGCGCTTCCTGATATTTAGTCACATCATTAATGGGCTGGCCTGCCATGTGTAAACACACCCTGGCTAATATGCCACGCACGGCAGACTTATTTACCCTGCCACCAAATCCTACTTGTTTGGCTGTTTTAACCAAACCTTCCGCACGTTTCATATCTGCAAGAATTTGCTCGTAAACCTGTTTCGCTGGCACTCTTGGCGAATAGGTATCTGTAGCAGATTCCACAGGCGTTAAAATCAACGGCACATCGCCCCAATGTTTTACCAGCATAAAATAGTAGTAAGCTCTTAGAAAAAGGGCCTCACCTTCCACTGCATTTCTCGCTACAGAGTCCATCTGCGGTTTTTTGATGTTTTGCAACAGGTAATTGGCCCTGTTAATTCCGTCGTACCAAAAAGTCCAGTTATTGGCCACATTGATATCACTTGCCGAGGCTTTATTGATGGCTACACCTTCAACGGTAGAGGTGCGGCCAAAAAACGCCTCATCCGCATCAAGTGCCATGCGGCCAAGCATTTGGTCACCATAAGTCTGCGACCTCCCTATCCTGTCGTAAACACCCGCCAATGCAGACATCATCTGTTTTTCGGTATTATAAAAATTCTCAGGTACATTACTTGACAAAGGTTCAGTGTCCAGAAATTTTGTGCATGCACTCAGGAATAGGATCCCTGCTAATAGCATTAAAAAGTTTTTAGTCTTCATATTCATGATATAAACTATTTACAATGTTAACTTTAAGCCAAAAACCATTGTTCTGGCATTTGGATAGGCCGAATAATCAAATCCCGGTGTGAGTACCGAGTTCCTGGTAGACACCTCCGGATCATAGCCCGTGTACTTTGTCCAGGTTAGCAGGTTTTGAGCAGCTGCTGTAAAACCTAAATTTTTGATTTTAAACCTTGACAGGATTTTCGCCGGAATATCATAGCCAATACTTAGCGTTTTTAACCTTAAGTATGATCCGTCTTCAATAAGTTTACTGGAATATCTGCCTGCAGGCCCGAAGCCTGCTACCCTATAATTTTCATTAGTCGGGTTATCTGTTGTCCACCTGTTTTCGTAAGAGGCAAACTGGTTCAATAAATTCAATGAACTACCTTCAAATAAAACTTTATTTGCATTGATGATATCGTTACCGTACGACCACTGGAAGAAAACACCCAAATTAAATCCTTTGTAATTAAAAGTAGTTGAAAAACCACCGGTGTGGATTGGTGTTCCACGGCCTATAATGGTACGGTCATTATCATTAACTGTTCCATCACCATTCAGGTCTTTGTATTTAATATCTCCTGGTTGTACGGCTGTATTTCCATTGTTAGGAATACCAGTTTTCAATTTATAAACTCCTGGGGCAGTTTCATCAAAATCACTGTATTGATAATTTCCTTCCCAAATGAACCCCAAAAACTGACCGGCAGGCTGGCCGACTTCGGTAATGTAAAGTGGCGTGCTGGTATAAGCCTGATACCACTGTATGGTTTCTAAGCGGTTACTTTCACCTTCAGTAAGTGCTAAAACCTTGTTTTTGTTAAAGGTGATGTTGAAATTAGATTGCCAGGAGAAGTTCTTCGTCTTGATGTTTATTGTATTCAACGTTAACTCAACCCCCTCATTTCTAATCGCACCAATATTTTTATAAACAGTGGTAAAACCAGTATGGCTTGGCATTGCCGCATTCAACAGCAAGTCTTTAGTATCTTTTCTATACACATCAGCCACAAGCTCTATCCTGCCTTTAAACAAGGAAAGGTCATATCCAATATCTGTTTGGGCTGAAGTTTCCCATTTAAGATCACTGTTACCAAGTCTTGATACATAAGTACCTAATGTTGGCGACCCATTGTTCCATGAGTAAGAAGCATCTATAACCGTGTTTAATAAATTGAATGATGCATAGTCGTCAACCCGGTTGTTGCCAGTAAGGCCGTAACTTACCCTCAGTTTTGCATCACTGACAAAACTGAGGCTTTTCATAAAAGGCTCGCTGCTCATCCTCCATGCAAGGGCTCCCGAAGGAAAATAACCCCAGCGCTGACCTTCCGGAAACCTCGAAGAGCCATCTGCACGGAAAGTTGCCGTAAAAAGGTATTTAGATTTATAATTGTAATTAACCCTGCTCAAATACGATTCAAGAGTATATTCTGAAGCCGTAGCTACCGCACTAAATGGTGTACCCGCACTAAGCCCGTCCACACCTAAGGCAGGATTTCCAACATTAATGGAAGAAAATCCATCAGTCCTTACGCTTCCTTTCTGGGTAGAGAAACCTACCATAGCATCATAGCTATGGTCTTTATTGATGGTCTTTTTGTAAGTCAGGGTATTTTCATTAGACCATATATAATTGCTTCTATTGTCTTTACCACCCCATTGTCCTTTACTATTTTGTGGGTTATTGGGATTGCCCTGAGGAGTATTGGCATTATAAAAATATGACCTCACAGAATTACCAGTGCTTAAAGACACTGTGCTTTTCAAAGCTAGACCTTTAATGATATCATATTGTACAAAAGCATTGGTAGCTAAATTGTTGATGATACTTTTATTGTACTCGTTATTGGTAGCAAGAATTGGGTTTACCCTGTAATCATCTGTTCCGCTCACTTCCGAGTCGGTAAAGCTGTTTAAAAAATCATCTTCATTGAAGCTGATACTTCCTGTTACCGGCCTGTATCCCAAAACAGAAAACAATAAATAGCTGGAAACCGCGGCATTGTCCCTGCTTGTTGCACTGGCCTCACGACCGAAGAAACTTTGCGAACTATAATTAAGGTTGATCCCTCCTCTTATTTTCTTATTAATAGTTTGATCCAGCGATATCCTTCCCTGATACCTGCCATTGCCTGTATTGATGATCACCGCCTCATTGTCATAAACAGAGCCTGAGACCGAATATCGTGTTTGTCCGGTTCCCCCTCTAACGGCCAGGTTATGAATATTGGTTTTACCAGTTCTAAAAAACTCGTCCTGCCAATCTACACCGGCCACATTTGCATAATAGTCGAGTGTACGGTCATCAAGTGGATCTGCTGGATCACCTTGCAAATACCTTTCTCCAAATCCCCTTTCTATTTCATACTTTACAAATTCATAGGGTTTCATCATCTCCAATCGTTTCCTGAGATCCTGAAAACCTAATGAACCGTTATACGTAATGACCGGCTCTCCGATTTTTCCTTTCTTCGTTTCAACAATGATGACCCCGTTTGCACCTCTGGCACCATAAATGGCTATTGCCGATGCATCTTTCAATATATTAATGGACTCTATGTCATTCATATTTAAGGTTCCTGCATCAAAACTTTCGTTAGGGAAACCATCCACCACGTATAACGGCGCATTACTTTGCGTTAGTGAACCCGCTCCACGGATTACAATATTGAGGCCTTCTTTACCTGGCTGACCGCTGGAAGAAGAAACTTGTACACCGGCTACGCGACCCGCTAAGGCCTGCTCAAAAGACATCACAGGCGCTGTTTCAAGCTCTGCCATTTTTACCTGCCCTACAGATCCGGTTAAATCAGCTTTTTTTACTGCTCCATAACCAATAACTACAACATCATTCAACAATTTAGGATCATCTTTTAATGTCGCGTTGATCACCGTTTTTTTGCCAACCGCAATTTCTACAGCTTCAAAACCAACAGACGAAAACACAAGCACATCTGCATCTTTACATTTAATGCTGTAAACGCCATTTGTATTGGTCATTACGGCAACTGCACTATTTTTTACTTTTACGCTTACACCAGGCAAGGTCTGGTTACCTTGTTTGCTATTCACAACACCTGTTACGGTCTTTACTTGCTGTGCCATAGCAAAAGGAAGATGGGCATACGCAATAACATTGATTAGTATGTATGCCAAAAAGCATTTATTTAAGGTAAATTTTATCCTCATATTTTTATAAATTAATTAATCTTAAATCGGTTTGTTAAAACAGTTGCAGCATCACAATAGCCAGCAACAGGTTGGATTAACGGCAAAATGTAAACGTCCAGCATTATTAATAAATGCCGTAGCACACTTTACATATATACGTCGGCGTAAGAACGGGTACGTACACGAAAAAAGAAATTAATCAATCTATAGAAATCAACTAATTTTGATCGTAATTTTCGAGGATTCGAACTGAATTTGGGTGGTTCTGAAAATAGAATGGCGGTTTTCATAATTTTGGGTGGGTTTAGTGGTTCAGTTTAGTGCTTTATGAACAGTAATGAACGATTCATAAAGTACTAAAAGCTAAGGTAGTAAATTTTCGGGTACGTACACGATATATTTTAAACATAATATGTTTTATTTTAAAAAACAGCCCAAATAGCGTTAAAGGGCGATTAATTTTTGTAAAAACTGTAATTTTCTTTAGTAATAATATCAATCGGCATAAAATGGGTCTTACCAAGCAGCATGGAATGCACTAAATAGTTATACAAAGTAATAATTCCTTTATAACCTTGCTCTTTTGGCTTCTGACTGATTAAAAATTCGATAATTCCCTTTTTTAGATATTCGATATTTTCTTCCAAAAAATCGTAGCCAATCAGCTTAATGCCATTGGTATTTGATTCTTCTAAATACTGCGCCACAGATGACACTCTTGAATTGGTCACGAAGATGGCTTTTATGTTACGGCTGTTCAACACAGCAGCGAGCTCTCTTTTAACAGCAAGGTAACTGGTATCCCTGATGTCTAATTTTACCACCGGGTTCTTTTTTTCGTGTTTGATCAGGTAATCTCTAAATCCTTCCTCTTTTCTGAGTAAATGGTGGAGGTTATCTATTTCCCTGGAAATATTGACCACTAAAACTTCATCGGTTTCCGCCACCAGGTACCGGATCAAATCCGCCGCAACGCAACCACTTTGGTGCAATTCCGGTCCTATATAACAAAGGCTATTGTGGCCGGGTATATCTGAGTTGATGAACAAATAGGGTACATTTAATTTCTTGCATTCGTCTGCAAACACCCTTGATTCTTCCATAAACATGGGCGCCATCAACACTCCGTCGAGAGGCCTTTTAAGGATTTCCACCGTTTGGGCCATGAAGGACTGTTTGTCATTCTGATCAAAGAAATACTTGTCTATTGTAATACCATAGCGCTTAACTTCAGCCTCAGCTTCGTTGATCCCTTCCAGAGGTGCCTGCCAATAATTTGTTTCGGATGATACAGAAGGAATCAATACCGCGATATTAAGTGTCTTTTTTGAAGCCAGCCTCCTGGCTAAGATATTGGGTTGATAGTCGAGCTCCTGAATAATTTCCAGAATCCTTGCTTTAGTCTTCTCCGAAACCCCCGTGCGGTTGTTTAAAACGCGGTCAACAGTTCCGATAGACACATTGGCCCTCCTCGCTATCTCTTTAACACCTGTCAATTCTGGTTTATTGCTCTGCATTGTCTTGAAAGTATTTCATCAAAAACGTGTACGTAACCGAATATAGAGACAATTTTTGGATATCCAAAATAATCCCTTGATAAGCTGCTTTGTAAATTCAATGTACCTAGTTGGGAGCGTAAGTGTTATTTAATGGTATAATACTTGCAGCAGCACTGCAATCAACCGCCCCAAAAATAATGGCTAAAGAAATTAAAGCAATTAAGTGCCCGCAATGCTCAAGTACTGCAAAAACAGAAATTAAGCCTGAAATATACCGTTGCAACAATTGCCTGACTGAATACTTTTTGGATAACGATGACATCACCGTAAATTATAACCATAACCACAATACAAATGCCCAAAAACCTATCCTGGATCCAAAGCAGGCCAAAAACCTAATTACTGGTATTGTTGTGGTCGTAGTTGGAATTTTCCTGATCAATCTCCTGATCAATATATTTACACCTTCCAATAATAGTGGTGCAGTAATATCTGCGGTAGCTGAAGAACAAAAGGAAAAACCCATACCTTTTGTAGAGGAGGCCATAACGGCTTACACCTTTAGCAAACCATCCACCCAGGAACCTGTGGTGATGAATGTAATACATCGTGAGTACAAGGACTCTGCAGACTATCAAAAAACGGGAGTTTACCTCCAGTTCTATGATCCTGTAAACAAGAAGCTGATTAAGGAAGCGAAACTTGAAAATGAAATGTCGGGTACTAAGTTCAAATTCAGGACTTTTTCAGATGGCAATGTATATGTGATACTGAAGGATCAGCTGTACCGGTTAGACAAAGATGGCTTTAGATTACTGAATGCCGGGAAAAATTACTTCAGTACACAACCAAAATTTGAAGTCGGCATTGCGGGTGTCGATTTTGACTCGGACGACCGTGGTGATGCTTTGGTGGTATCTACCAACGACGGAAAAAAATATTACTACTATCCGTTGATTCAAAAAGTCTACAAAGCCACTACAGATGAACGGGCGCGGGCAGAATGGGGGTTTAAGAACTTACTTCCCACTGGCAGGAAAAAGATATACCACACCTTCAGTACGGAAAGTTCGGACTTCCCGGATGAGAAAATCCAGCTGCTAAAAGTAAGCTATCTGGATAACGGACCCGGCCCAAAGAAACTACCGGGCAGCATGTCATGGTTCAAGGACTACTTCGCCGCTGGCGGGAATGGTTTTTACACCAGCAACGACCCCTATGTGAAGTCATTGTTTGGCGTATATAATGAAGCTTCCTGCCGCATATTGGGGGCCAAAGACTTAACACCTGGCAGAAATTATTTCTTCCCAAAAATAGCCTACGAAGACGACACTACGCTGATCATCCAAATGAAAGGTGATGCCAGTGAAAATAGAAATTATAAACTCCAAAAACTCAACATCAAAAATGGGAAAATAGAGTGGACGGCCGACCTGCCCAGCTGTTGTATTACCGAACAGCTTGTGAAGCACAAAAACGGTTACATCGGTTCTTTAAAAAAAGATGAGTATACACTGTTTGACTTGAAAGGTGCCGTTGTTGGGCAATTTTCCCCTGTAACAGCATCGCACGCAGCTCCTCAATAGAAAATTGATAATTATTGTACGGGAATCTCAAACTGAAATGTAGAGCCTATACCCAGTTCACTTTCTGCCCAAATCTTTCCATTATGACGACGCACAATCTCCGCGCATAAATACAAGCCAATGCCAAAACCGGAAATATTTGTCATTTCCGGATTGTCCACCCGATAATAGCGATCGAAAAGCCTTTCCACATCTGTAGCACTGATGCCCATACCCTGATCTTTTACAGCGAGTGTAATTTTACCATCAGAAGAAAAACAGCTGACAACAATTGGCATCTGCGCTTTGGAATACTTTATGGCATTACTTAGTAAATTGGAAATCACAGAGCCAATTTTATCACGGTCGCCAATTACGCTTACTTCATTTCCAGGCATAAAAAAGATCTCCCTTTCTGAGGAAACCGAAAGGGCATCTTCAACCATTTCCGAAACCAATGTATTAAATTCAAAAGGCTGTCTGTTCAAATGAATTTTTCCAGATTCCAGTCTTGAAACGTTGAGAAAGCCATTGATCATATCGCTCATCCTTTTTACATAACCCGCTACTTTCTGCAAGGAGCGCTCAGCAAACTGGTCTTCAGTTTTCTTCGCATTTCGCTCCAAAAGCTGAACATAACCATGCAGACTGGTTAATGGTGTTTTTAATTCATGACTAACCATTCCAATGAAATCATCTTTACGAATGGCATCCTTTTTTGATTCTGTAATGTCTAAAATTGTTCCGATCACAGAAATGGGCTCCCCATTTTCATCTAACTCGATCTTGCCTGTCGTATTTATCCATTTGGGTTTGCCGCCATCCATGGGTATAATTTGGTAATCTTCATTAAAAACTGCTCTATTCCTGATAGCTGCTTCGATTACATCGAGTACCCGGCTTCTATGTTCCGGGATAATGGTATCTGCACTATTTAAGTAGGAGATTTCCAGGTCAAGGGGAATACCATGAATAGACCTGGCCCGCTTGGAGAGTTTGAGCGCTGCTGTTTTAAGGTCCCTTTGCCAGATCCCCATTCCTGAAGCGTCCATAGCCAGTTCAAGCGTATCTTTGGCTTTCTGAAGCTCAAAACGAGCATTTACTTGTTCAGTGATATCGGCCGCAACGCTGGTCATCCCGGTTATGCGGTTGTCTTCATCCAGTAAAGCCTCTATTGTGAGGTTAATATAACTGGTTTCGGATATACCATTCCTGTTTACCTGCACCGGAATTTCCGCAGAAACAAACCTTTCTCCCGTTTGATAAATTTTATCCATTATGGCCAAAAAGCCCTGTTCTTTCATCTCGGGAATAGCTTCTACGAGGCTTTTACCAATGGTTTGTTCTTCCGCCCTTCCCCAATATTGCAGCATCTTTTCATTTGCCATTTCAATAAAATGATCCGGACCGCGATACAATGCAATGGCAACGGGGGCTTCACTAAAAAATTTACGGAGTTGCTGTTCCGCATGACTTCGGGTGCTACTTATTTTTATTTGTGCTTTGATTTTAGTGAGCAGTTCTGCGGCTGAAAATGGCTTAACCAAATAATCATCTGCACCCGCTTCCAATCCGTCAATTCGTGCTTCCTCCCCTGCTCTTGCGGAAAGGAAAATAACAGGTAAACGGCTTTTACTACGCGAGCGGCGAATGTGCTGAATCATTTCTTTACCATCCATCACAGGCATCATTACATCGCTCAGAACTAAATCGGGATCGAAATCCTGGATCTTCTGAAGGGCATGAGACCCGTTTGTGGCCATATCAATTGTAAAATATGGACTCAACAGACGGCTCAGGTAAGCCCGCATATCGGAATTGTCATCTACAATCAAAACCTTTGTACTTTGGCCTATTACGGGTGAATGCTCAGCATAAAAGCCAGCCTCATCAGCCATCATTTTTACCTGCGTTCCTTCTTGACGGTCGCCCTCAAGAAAGGATGCGGCTTCCAGTAAAAAGGCATCTTTAAGTCCGGCCGAGCCGATCGGCTTGGCTTCAGAAAACACATGATCTGCAGGCAGGTGGACTTTACCTGTAGGAATTTTGACAGTGAAAGTACTTCCTTTTTCGATTGTACTCGACACCAAAATTTCTCCGCCATGAAGTTGGACAAGCTCATGAACCAGCGACAAGCCTATCCCGGTTCCCTCATGCGTTCTTCCGGCAGTATTTTCAACCCGGTGAAAGCGCTGAAACATAAAGGGCAACTCCTTCTCTGGAATGCCCACACCAGTATCGGAAACTTCTAAAACGGCCCATTGGTCCTGCTGTGCTAAGCTGACTTTTATTGTACCCTCAAGCGTGTACTTAAATGCATTGGAGAGCAAGTTAAGCACAATTTTTTCCCACATCTGAGGATCGGCATAAACTGGGGTGCAAAAAGGTTTTGTATTTACTTCTAAAGTCATTCCGGCAGTCTCAATAATTGACCGAAAGCTGCTGGCGAGGTCGGCGGTATATTCACAAAGATCTATCAGCTGGTATGCTGCTTTAGCACGACCAGCCTCTACCCGACTGTAATCTAACAGGTTATTTACTAACTTAAGTAACCGGAGTGCATTACGGTGCGTGGCTTCTACAGGTGCCTGGATTTCAGCATCCAGCTCTTTTTGTAAAAGATCTTCTAAAGGACCAAGCATCAATGTTAAGGGTGTACGGAACTCATGACTGACATTGCTAAAAAAGGCTGTTTTTGAACGGTCTATTTCTGCTAATGCTTCTGCACGCTTTTGCTCTTGCTCATAGGCATAAACGTTAGATATCGCGGTATTGAAAGTATTGCCCAGTAAATTATAGAAGCCGAAATAAGCTTCATCAAGCGCACGTCTGGAACTTACACCAGCTACAAGAAAACCAAAAGGCTCTTGCTGACCGGACAAATAGATTGCCTGTAAAACAGCGCTATGCGGAGCCTCCGGATATGGCTTGCAGGCGAAATCTCCAAAACGATCCGGCAAATCGTCTACCACCTGCAGCCCTGGACCTTCCATACATTTTGCCAATGGCCAGCGTACTGGGTTATCTACATTTAAGTCAACCTCTGGCTGAGCTAGCTGGACGGCTTCATCCAGGCCTGCTGAATTTACTAAAACCGCCTTATTTTCCGCAGCATGATATTTATATAACAGAAGAAAAGGCAAATCATTTACATAATCAGCATATTTTTCTGTAGTTTGATTTCCAATTTCTTCTATTGTTTTTGCTTTACCTATTGCCGCAGCGAGTTCCCGTAAGGAGAGCGTACGTCTGGCGCTAAGCATTTTATCCGTAGTTTCGGTTATCGGGTGAAAAATTCCGCCCACACCTCCTGACTCGTCACGAATGGGTGCAAAGGAGAATGTCATAAATGCTTCTTCCAGGTAACCATATCTGAACAAGAACATCTGCTGGTCGGTAATGTAGGTTCCTTCGCCTTGTTGTCCACGGGTAAATTTATCTCCCACTACTTCCAGGGCAGACTCCCAGCATATCCTGAAGTTTGCGCCCATCGATTCTGGATGCATTGCCCCGCATATTGGCCTGTAACTGTCATTATAGATCTGAATAGTTTCAGGTCCCCAGGCAATCAGGATTGGAAAAGTAGAGGATAAGCACAAACTGACAGAGGTACGTAAGCTCTGTGGCCAGGATGATATTGGACCAAGGGCAGTTTTAGACCAATCCATTGAGCGGATGAGCTTACCCATTTCTCCTCCACCAGAGAGGAACTGTTCTGTACTTTCAGTAGTCATAAATAGTGATTGCATTTCCTGTCGGCTTCAAATGAAATGACGAGACTAACAAATATATAGTAATTTTGCACCATCGCTTAGCATCCTCATAAAAAACTAATATCCTAGCGTTGCATAACTGGTTTCAGCTTACCTATAGGCTGCGTTCGTCTCGTCGTTATAATTGACGGGGAGTTTTCGGGGGGTTGATGGGGGGTTGACAGGGGGTCGATTTAGTATTTAAGCGAAATAACTATCTTAAATTTGCGGAAAAATAGCTTAGCAATTATAAGCTCATCCCGAACAGCGGTACTACAGATACTAAAAGGTGCAACCCCTTGCATGTGGTAAAAATTCCATTTAACTTTACAGGTAAGCGATAACCATTTAAATTAAAATTAACGTTTATGGGAAAGATAACTGAAGGAATTAATGGTCCTCATACAGGGAAGGCAGGCAATGTAATCAGCTATATGCTGAGGGGGCAAAATGTAACAAGAGTAATTGGCAGAAACTACAAGCCTTTTACTGAAGAGCAAAATAACAACTTGTTACAAATGTCGGTAGTTAACGAATTGTATGCTGCAGTTAGTTCATTTATAAATGTAGGTTTTGGACCTATATCCGAAGGAACGCCATGTTATCCACAAAATCTTTTTATCAAATACAACAAACCAGATGCACTTACAGGCTATATCCCCGATGTAACCGTAAACTTTGCCAAGCTACTTTTAAGTTATGGCAAATTGCCGAAGCCAGAAAATGCGAAAGTAGAAATGGTAAAAGAAGGGCTTAGGTTCTCATGGGATGCTAAAAATGAAGCCTCCTGGCCGAGACATAGAGATCAGGTCATGATGATGGCTTATTTCCCGGAAGAAAAAAAAGCTGTCTTTGAGACAAGCGGCGCAAAAAAGTCAAAGGGATTTGACATTCTGCCTTTAAAGGAGTACCATATGGCGAGGGTAATGGAATTGTATATTGCTTTTAATGCAGATGACCGCAAAGATGTATCCACCAGTTTATATTTGGGGAGAATTGAGCCTGCAAATGGCCTTGAACTCATAGTGCCGGCAGAACTGGAGAAAAAAGCAGCTGATGTTTCTGAGCAGGCGGTACGTGGCATTGCCCGTAACCTGAAAACTATGGGCTTATCTGCAGATAATATTGCAAAAGCAACTGGATTAACTGTTACGATTATAGAGACATTATAGCAGGCTAGCGAATGCTAATACTGTTGCCGGGTAAATCAATTTGCAACTTGAAATTACCATTTTGTCGCAAGTACCCTTAGGTTTTGTCGTATTGCACCTTTCTAATTTTTAACAGCGTTGTGTACTTTTACAATAATTAATTGATTACCAATACAAAAAATATTAGCTATGAAAGTAAATCCCTATTTAAATTTTGATGGAAATGCAGAAGAAGCTTTCCGGTTTTATCAGTCGGTTTTTGGCGGTGAGTTGTACCTCATGAAGATGAATGAAGCTCCGGGTACAGAAAATCTCACTGATGAAGAGAAAAACATGGCTATGCATGTTTCTTTAACTATAGGGGATGGACAGCACCTTATGGCGTCTGACTGTGTAAAATCTATGGGACACGTGCTGAATGTAGGTAACAACAATTATATTTCTGTGGCGCCAGACAGCAGAGAAGAAACTGCGCGCATTTTTAATGCGCTTTCTGCTGGAGGAAAGGTGGAAATGCCTTTAGACGATATGTTTTGGGGAGACTACTTTGCTTCTTTTAAAGACAAGTATGGTGTGTGCTGGATGCTGAATTACAATCCTAAAAATTAATAAACAACAATAGCCGCCTAGTGGGCAAAACAGCCATTTGTTTAATCAAAAAGAGGTGCGGGTTTATAACCTGCACCTCTTTAATGGAGAGTTATTTAAAGTGATTAGTAAGCTCCGATAAAACGATGTCCTGTGCCGTTTGCTAATTTAGCACCTTTGGTAAGTACACCAGTTTTCCAGTTGTACACAAATACATTTCCTGCTTCACTTACCGGAGTTAAAGGAACATACACGAAATCTCCCTGAACAGCAATGCTTTGGTGCTGGTCAAAATTCAGTCTTGCTTCATATTCCGTTGGGATTTTAGTTGCTGTTTTAGTATTCAAATCAATTAGAGCGAGGTATCCTCCTGTTTTATCAATGTCATACATCACAAAACCTTTGTTGTTTCCAAGGTATCTCCATGCCTTAATCCCCGCAATGCCATTTACACCCAAAGCCTGAGATAAGTTGAACAAGTAGGTATTGTCATAATCATTCGTGTTTTTATCAATACGAAGAATGTGCGGATAACCAGTAGTATTTACACCAGTAGCCTGGTATACATGGCCATCATCGCCAATATGTTGAACCATAGTCCTGTATCCGTTATTACCGTATTTACTTTGAGTAGACCAGATTACTTTTGGGTTTTTTAATGTTGGATAGTCAAGTACTATAGTAACAGTACCTGCAATATTCGCAGCATCACTGGGCCATGATACAACTCCAGAAGTAGTATTTTGAGTAGGCGTACCTGCTGGATTGACTTTTGAGATACTTCCACCAATGTATACTTTGTTCTTCGCCTGGTTAATGATCGGCACATCGATACGCGTGATTGAATAACCTTGCGCCAGTTGCTCTGGGGTAAAAGGAACATCAAATGAAGCTGTGTTTAAAATACTTGGATTATCAAGATTAAGGGATGCTACAGCTGCAGTAGATTTAATAGACCCAAAAGTTACTGCCGGAAATGTTCCGGTGTATGCCGTCTCTGTGGCAATACTTACACCAATACCCACACCTTCTGCAGATTTAACCCAACGAGGTGACGTACCTAAAATAATGGCGGTGTTCACTTCATTACCTACCCTAACATATTTGCCTTCTCCATCAACTCTGAACTTTTGAAAAATACCCCCATCAGCACCTGTATATTGGATGTCATATAAATATTTTCCATCTGCTGATGCTTGTACACGAGATGTACGGGGAGATTCAAGTTTCAATCCCTTGCCAACCGGAAAAATATCTAACTCATATGCTGGGTTAATGGCCTGATCATGACTAATAGCATAGGCTAACGTTCCACCATTACCATCGCCATCAGCTGTTTGTTTTAATGCTGCAGTAAGGGTGATCCATCGTGTATCGTTCTGAGGTTCTTCTGTTGTTGGCTCATTATCTTTGCTACAGCCCCCTAGTGTAATGGATGCAATCACCGCAGCAAAAACTGCAGCTCTTAACAATTGTCCTTTTTTCATATTTTATATTCTTATTGGTTATTAATTATTTGCTATTTAAAATTTGCCTATGGTATAATTCAGTTTAAAATAAACTCCTCTTCCAGGTTTTTGCACACCAAAATTATCGTACAGGGCTGAGTTGAATACATTCTTTGCATCAAGACTGGCGATTAACCTGCCCGACGGAAAACGATGGCTAACTCCCAAATCATGCGCAAATTGAGCTGGCGTAAGGCTTCCTTCGGAAGGATGCCAGGCAATATCATACGCACCAACATATCCGCCACTATAATAAAGGTTAGTGATAGATTTCTTTTGCAAGATATTATCAAAACGATACTGTAAATTGGCATTGATGGTAAAAAAAGGCTCGTTGGGTATTTGTAAATTATGCCGTTCATCAGGTTTGCCATTCCCATCATATTTGCGCTTATATAGTGCATTAAACTTCGAAAAGTTAAATACGGCGTTCAACTTGTTGTTAAATACATAGATAACCTCTGCTTCTAGCCCCCTGGACTGCTCATCAATATTAACAAAGGCAGTTGCTCTTATATCTAAATCGCTGTCTGTCTGAATACTATCAACTGTTTGCCGGGTAATTCTATCGTATCTATTTCGCCAAAATATGTTACTATAAAATGAGAGCTTATGTTTATTAAACTCCAAGCTTCCCCATCTGAAACCAATATTATAATTGATACTATGTTCAGGCTTCAGGCTTAAATTGCGCAAAGTATTGGACTCTGGGCTTCCGAACATTTGCTCTTCTGTAGGCATAACGTATCCGTTATTCATAGAGGCAATCAGAAAAAGTTTCGGTTTTATATTGTAAGATATGGTAGCTCCGTAACCAATATTATCATTAAAAGTTCGATTTGTTACTGGATTAATGGTATAAGAACCATCTGTCTTAATAACAGGCTCTGGATCAATTTGATTGGTGGTATTTGCTGTATACTTTATGAAGGCGTTACTACGCAGTTTATCTCCAAAAATTTGTGATTCGTAATTGGCAGTCACAATATTTTTTATGATCTGCGATAAAATCATAAAATCTTTATTTACTGGTAATAACAGGTTTGTATCATCTCTATCCAACATTTCAAATTTATGATCCAGAGAAACTCTATGACCTGAAACAATGGTATAGGATAAATTTGCGCGCGAGTTTGTTATTTTTCTGTTCACTTGGGTTATTTCTGGAGCTCCTTGTTGAGCAGCATTCCTGGGATACTTTAGAACAATTGGAGGATTACCATTTTCAATCATATAATCGGTATGTAGAATTATAGGATTACCATCCCAATTATATTGAGTGGTGACTGTATCCTGCACATAAGTATCACGGTTACTCCTTACGGCATTAATATTTAAAGCTAAACCATCAACAAATAGGTTTTTTTTGCTGTAGTTTAAGCCCACTACTTGAGCCTGGTATTCTGTAAAACGTCCTACATAAGGCAATGCAGTTGTGGTACCATGCGGTATTTCCTTATAGGCATCTGAGACATTATAACCTATAAAAAACTGGTCTGCCCATTTTACATCGGTAAATCCTAACTCGAAACGCCCTCCGATGGATTTAAAAGTATCATTAAATCTTCTTGCTTTAAAATCCCGGATTAATTTCCCATTCCTATCCGTATACTTGGAAAATTTGCCCCACATTTCATAGCTGTTGTCAGAATAGGTATAGAATCCCGATCCTCTAAATGATAACCCGGTTTTTTTATCCCTCATAATTAGACTGGCATCGGCATTATAGGTATTAAAAGACCCATAAGACATGGCCACTGTCACGTTATTGTGGGAGGCATCTTTTTTTAAAACTACGTTGATAGCTCCTCCGACGTAATCTCCGCTTAAATGGGATGGCAATACGCCTTTATAAACTTCAATTCGCTCAATCATCGCCGGAGGGATGTTATTGAGGTTAAAAGATGAACCATAAGTTGAGGCTTCTATCCCATCGATAAAGATGCCTACAGTACTACCAGACATCCCATTTAAATTATAGTCTACGTTCGACCCTACCCCGCCATTCTGTCTCACACGCACGCCTACCGTTCTATCCAGTAATTCGTTGGTCGTTAGATTCCTTAATGAGGCCTCTTTTGTTTCTATAACAGCGACCGCAAAGCCGGAAGTTTCCATTTGCTTTTTGACTGTTTTACCTGCTATAGTTACCTGATCCAGCGCTTTATCATCAGAATTTTTTACACTAATGTTCATTACTCTGGCAACTCTTTCTATTTTGACCTTTACATTTTTTTGCTGGGTTTCTATAGAACTCACCACAAGTGTATACTCACCAGGCTGCAACGACTTCAGCTCGTATTTCCCATTATCATCCGTCATGGTACCTCTGCTAAGTTCTTTCAGCAAGACACTAGCACCAGAAACCGGTTTCCCATGTTCATCAGTTACCTTTCCCGAAAGGGTTCCTGTTTGGGCTTTAACGGAAATTGTAATGAAGGACAATAAAATTAAGAGTAGAGTTTTATGCATACACTTTGTAACTTTTTAGTATCTTGCCTTAGAATTGATCTTAATAGCAATAACTTTGCGCAAAGATATAAGCACATAATGACGCAATCGGGAGAACAATTAACGCAATCGGGAGAAATTCAAGAAGAAATGGAGAATGTATTCTCTCTTCATAAAGCTATGGCAATCAGTCGTTCTATAAACATTGAAGACAGAAATATGGTTGAAGTAAATCTTGATTATCCCGCCGATCAGTCCTTTGCTAACTTCCAAATGATTTTCGTGTTAAAGGGGAAAATTAAGTTTATTGAAAGGGGTGGTTCCTTCAATTATGGGCAAATTGAAAGTCAGCAACACAACCTTTGTTGCATCTTGCCTAAATCTACCCGGATGATTTTAAGTGAGCCCGATGATGAAATTATTTGCATCAATTTGAACCGTTCATTTCTTCAACGGTATTTGCCCGCTGCGCATCCTATATGGACACCCTTAGACGAAAAACAACTCGCTAAGTCCTCCTTTATGCTCTCTGCCAAAAACCTTCACCTTACACCCGAGATTAGTGCTATTTTGCAGCGGCTTGGTGCTTCTGCAAATGGTGGTTTTTGCGAACAATTGATTCTTGAATCTAAAGTAATTGAACTCCTTGCTTTACAAATAGCGCAATTTGAGCAACTTCAGTATAATGAAGTGCCCTCATTATTAGGCAGGGAGGAAATGGAGCGAATGCAGCAAGTCCGGGAAATCCTGCTTTCGCATACCGGGGAACAATTGTCACTGAAAGCGCTTGCACATCTTGTTGGCACCAATGAGTTTAATTTAAAGCGCGACTTTAAAATAGCCTTTGGCAACACGGTTTATGGCTACCTAAACCAACATAAAATGGAACGGTCCAGAACGATGCTGATTGAAGAGAACATCACGATCTCTGAACTGGCTACAAAAATGGGTTATAAATATGCTACGCATTTCACTAATGCCTTTAAAAAGTATTATGGCTACCTGCCGAATAAAATTAAATCAACCAAATTATCTTTATTGATATTTATTGAACATTTTAGCGCGCTTTTTGAAAATCTGGAGCTTATTTTTGGCCTTTAACCTCTTTATATTCAATCGAAATAATTATTTTAGCCTTATAAATAGCTTGCTAAACGATGAAAAAAGTAACAGGAATTGGCGGGATTTTCTTCAAGTGTATGGATCCTGAAAAAATGAGAGCATGGTATAAAAAGCATCTCGGTTTTGATACAAATGCCTATGGGACAAAGTTTGACTGGCAACCGAAACCGGAGACTGCAAAAGGAGGCTATACGCTATGGAGTCCATTTGCAGAACACACAACCTATTTTGAGCCTTCTTCAAAGGACTTTATGATCAATTACACAGTAGAAAACATTGACGCTCTTGTGGAAGAACTTAAAAAAGAAGGGGTAACTGTACTGGATAATGTAGAAACCTATGATTACGGGAAGTTTGTTCACATCCTTGATCTAGAAGGCAATAAGATTGAGCTATTTGAAGCTAATGATTAGAACCGTCGCTGGAATATTTGTGTGCCTATAGCCTTGGTTTTTAATGCGCTCCTGCATGAATCATTTTTGAAAATACAGAAAATTTACATGTGATTAGTTAAAGCGGAATTAGTAGCTTTAAACCATGCTACAAAACCTACCTGTATATCTCACCATCGTTTTCATACTCACTACTGCGCTGTCTGTGGTATTGGTTTTGTTATTGATCAACACGGCTTCAAAACCAATCGACAATCAAGTAAAAATCCGAATTGTTAGTACCATCATAATTTGGCTGACCATTCAAGCAGTATTAAGCTACACTGGTTTATATAGAGACTTTCCAGCTGCCATACCACCAAAAATTGTACTCTTCGGCATTGCTCCTGCAATCTTGGCAATCATTATGATATTTTCAACACGCAGCGGCAAGTTGTTTATTGAACGACTGTCCATGCAAATGCTCAGTTACGTGCATCTGATAAGGATTCCAGTAGAACTGGTACTTTATGGCTTGTTTTTAAACGGGGCAGTTCCTGAACTCATGACATTTGAGGGGCGTAACCTTGATATACTGGCTGGCCTGACTGCCCCTTTAGTCGGATTTTTTGGGATTGGGAAAAGTAAGATGGGTAAAGTTCCCCTTTTAGCCTGGAACTTCATTTGTCTTGGCCTGTTGATTAACATTGTAGTAAATGCAATTCTTTCAGCGCCATCACCTTTCCAGCAATTTGCACATGAGCAACCCAATGTTGCTATCCTCAACTTCCCATTCAGCTGGCTCCCTGGCTTTATCGTTCCTTTAGTACTTTTTGCTCATCTGGCCGCAATTAAAAAGCTGATTAAACGATGATTTTGTGTTATTTAGTACAGATTAACATGTTGCTAAATGGATTAAAGTGCCCGGAGGATATGACTATGATTTGGATTTTGCCGATAATCGTAGGATTTGCAAGTATAAGCGGAAAGTATCTTGTTTTCGTCAGACGATCCCATACCCTAAACTAAGGCGGACAGAAACCCAAAACGGGTGAATGGAGTAAAAGATTTTTATTTTCGCTTCTTTAGGTACTTATTCGTAGATATGGTATTTTGCGAAGGCCTCCAGCTTTTCTTTGGGCGAATATTTGGTGTCATACAAATCGCAATAGCTGATATTGCCCTGGAACTCGTTACTGTAATAAAACTTGTCTTTACCTAGAATTTTATAACGGAGCGTAGTTTTATAATTGCCTGTGAGCATAGGTGTGATAAAATAGGCTTTACTACCAGCTGGTATCTTTTTTAAGATATAACTGTTACCGCACCAGCTAAAGTGGAGGTACTGAACGGAGCGCCAGTTATTTTTGCCGATACGGGCTTCTAAAACACCTATAAAACTATGATCCTGCATTTGCAATGCAATTTCCTGACTGGTATTGTTGACCATATAAATTAGCTGGTGTTTTATATTATTGTTTTTATGGGCGGCATCAGCACGGTCTGCATTGTTGATTCGCTGTGTTTCTATTTCAACTTGCTTTTGCGCAGGGGATAATTTTTTCCAGTACGGGATAGTAAGGGCAAATATACTAGTATCGACTTTTTGAACTTGTGATCTATAGTACTTTTCTGAGAATGATATAAAGTTTAGCGGTTTTAGTTCCGGTCCGGTGATGATGTTGAATTCACTTTTTTTAGTACGGATATGCGGAATTTCTCCATTTTCACCTGCTTCACTTATGGAACGACTGATGGTGCTTTGGCAATTATGATCAACAAGGTTAGTTTTTTGTGCAGATACAGTAACCGCTTCCAATATCAGCATCAGTATCGCAAACATCGTTCTTACTATGGTTTTCATCGTTTTTAAGTTATACTGTGATGATGCAACATGGTTAATTATTCCATAATAATAGTGGAAATTGATGTTTAAATATGATTTAATGCCAGTTTAACGTGCGCCAAATGATGGCTAAGGTGCCATGCCGACATGGCTATAGCCTGCTTTTGATTGATGTCAAACGCTCTTACTGGATGATAGTAAGATAACGCCAGTTCTCGTTCTGATAAAGACCTGATGAGATAAATATATCTTTTGGTGATGCCTTCCAGCATGAGCAATGAATCTTCAACAGGGGCATTCAGTCCGTCCTTTGTATTGGCCCAACCATCTATATCAACCAGTGTGACTTCAGTATAATCAGCCTCAGTGATTGCCCTTTTCATTCGGAAAAAATGGAGCATTTGTATATCCGCCACATGATGAATTAGCTGTTTTACATTCCATCCTCCTGGCCGATATGTTTTCGATAAATTATCTTCAGTAAAGAATTCAGAAAGCCTTTTATAGGCGACCGGCGCACGCTCAATCTCTTCTATAAGTACTTTCAGTTCATTTGAACTGTATTCATCCTTTTTAAAAAATGGCCCTATCGGGAATTTAAGGTGGTTTAAGTCTGTAGTGTTTTCCATGTTTTAAAGCTAAGATTTTTCAAGTGCGAAGTAGATAAATTCGTATACCAGAAAAGGAGAAGCTTTTTCATGAAAGATCATCCGGTTTGAAACCGATTCTTTTTCTCGGTGGATTTGGTTGCTCTTTCTTTTCCAAAAGTTCGTCCAGGTATCGAAATACGATTTCCATATTCTTATCCTGATTCTCAAGCTTGCTTTAATTCTTTCTACTTCTAAGCGCAAGTCTGTATTATCTGCCAACATCTGGCGCACATGTGTAAAAATGCGAATAATTTGAATATTCATCTGGATAGCTCTTTTACTATTCAGGATACTAGAGAGCATAGCAACCCCCTGCTCCGTAAAAACCATAGGTGCATATTTGATATTGCGCCCCTGTTTCAAGGTGCCAATTTGGCTCCTTGAAAACTGATATTCATCAGGACTCAACTCAAACATAAAGTCTTCTGGAAAACGATCTATATTGCGCTTAACTTGTCTCTTAAGCTGCTTAGTTTCCACTTCATAAAGCGCAGCAAGATCGGCATCCAACATTACTTTATGGCCGCGGAGATAATAAATCTGCTTCATTATGATCTCGTCAGGGATAATCAGCAATTGAGTTTCTTCACCCATATTATATGTTTAATAAAAATAGTAGCATCCGAGTTAGCAGCTAAAATACCAAAAACATTTAAATACAGTTTAATTTTTATTTAAGCCAAACACATTAATTCTAAAAAGTTAATTATAGCATTTATAGTTTTATCTCTTTTCAGGTATGATATTATACTTTTTACCCAGTCCGTGATAAATCTTCAGCATTTTATTCCATATCGCATCTGAAATAGCGAGCATTCCCTGATCTGAGGGATGCATGGCGACACCTTTATTTTTGAATTGGCCAAGCGCCATATTTTTAGGTTCTTCTGACAATTTACTCAGGTTGAGAAATTCAGCACCTTTTAAATCGCTGACAGCAGCAATTGCTTTGGTTACCGCGGGCCTATCCCAAAATGATGCGGCATTTAAAATGATGGCCTTTGGGCTCTTAGCCCTGATGTAATCTATCAACTTACCATAATGGTATACGAAATTATTCTCCTCAACCTTTAGCGGATCTATATTTTCACTGATCCGCAACACCACCAGATTGGGCTTTAAATTTAACAGGCTATCTAATGCGGATAGATTATAATTCCAATAATTTCGTTCATAATCCGCAATATTCTTAAAATCCAAATGTATGTCTTCGCCAACTTTCTGCAACCGATGCGTAATCAGGTGCACAAAATCTTTATCCTGCGCAGATGCGGCCATTCCCCAATTGCCGTACCAGCCTATTTCGGCTTTTGGACCATGAATAGTCATACTGTTTCCTAAAATTAATACCCTTTTAGGCAGTTCCTTTTGCTCTGAAGAATTGAAACCGGACTGGACGTGAAAATCAAAACTATTGTTACCTTCTGTAAGATTTATCTGCTTTCCTATCCATATCAACACGCCAGTTAAACCTTTAGGCAAATCAACAACGAACTTCGCGCTTTTTTCGTCGTCACGTTGGATAGAGACCTTGATTTCTCCTTTTGGGGACGGCATTCTTCCGGTAACATTTAACAATTCTCCAGGTTCAGGTTTGATGAGAACGGTTTCGAATCCTGGTGATGACGGAGTTATTCCACATATGGTAGCCAGGAAATCATAATTGGGGCTTGCACTCCAGGCATGGCAATCTGAGCGACTGGGATCCGGGCTTTCAGCAAAGGTGGTTAATCCTGCCTTGAGCATATCCCGCCAGGGTGTTAACTCACTGTAATATAGCTTGCCCAGGTTAGCAGTTTTTAGCGCTTGGGTTAAGTAAAAGCGATAATAGAAAGTGGCTTTTGCAAGGCCCTCATCTTTAAGCACTTTAACCATCACTTCCCCGGCTTCAGAATTTGAAACTGCACCTGCCAGTACCGCCATGATGTTGACATGCTGGCTGAATGATTTTTTTTCTGGCGTATCGCTAAACAGGCCTTTAGATACACTAAAGCAATTGTTTCTGGTACCGGCATTAAGCTGATCTGCTGACTTTATACAAGCTGCGGCTTTATCCTCCAAGCCAAAGTGCTGATACAATTCTGCAGCCTGTTTTAAGGTATACACATATTGTAAAGTAATAATGGCTGAGTTCCCGTTTGTAGCCCCTGAAGGTACACCCATATCAGAAAAGCCATTACTCCAGTCTGTAAAGTTCCACCAATTCATTGGTCCAAGCATTCCTTTTCCCGCATCTATTCGTTCTTTGTACCAATTTAAGATCCCATCAACGGCAATAATGTATCGCTTTAAAAACTGATCATCCTTACGGTGCATCATAAAATCATGCAACATGGAAACCCAATACAATGAAAATGGTGGAATAACCTGCAGACGGTTACTCGGGTACCTTCCCTGCGTAAGTCCTTCGGGCACCCTTGAATTGTAAAAATCATTAATGGCTTTTCGCATCAACCGGTCATCCCCACTTACACATAAAGAAATTAAAGCCTGAATTCTGGTGTCTCCTACATATTGTAATTGTTCATAATAAGGACAATCGTAATAGGTCTCTCCTGCACATAAACGTGCGGTTCTCCAGCCTACATCCCAGATTTCTTTTAATGAGGCATCATTGCTTGTAAAGGAAGCTTTTTCGACAAAAGGATAGCCGGTATACATACCATAAAAGTCGTTTATGATCAAGGCTTGAGCCTTTGTGGTGATTTCTAACTGCACATATCGGTAGGTACGCTGCCATAATGGCCTGAACAATCTTTTGGAGAGGCCATCAGGTTCGAAAATATCAAAGTTCCCGATGATTTCCTTGCCTTCAATTTCGTTGCGATCTCCTTTTAAACCATTTTTAAATAGCGCTTCGGCATACGTTAAGGTAATTTTAGCTCCCTTACCTCCGCTTACCAGAAGCTCTGGATATGCTAATGTATTTACCGACTGATCAATCAATATACTGATCTTTTTATTGGCCGGGATGGTTAATGATTTTTTACCCTCTAAAAAAATATCGTCAACTGTAATTCCATTGGCACGTCTAACCCTTGCAAAACGCTGCATGGTTTCCTGCATCAAGGGGATATTTCTTGGCACCATTGTCCAGCGGTTATCTGTTCCAAAACCCAGGGGTTCAGGGAAAGCAACTTTCTCCGCTTTTAGCCATGTGGCATCATCAAAGTATGACTGTTCCCAATTCCAGGGATAATCTTTAGCCTTCACATGATCGCCAGGGCCTATGACCATATATGTTTTTAGGCGCTGTCCATTATCCATTGAACATGGGCTATACGCTTTATTGGCATAAACTTTCCAGGTATTATTGGTATTGATCAATTGCTCGGCAACGCCATCTCCCTGTACAACAAATGCGGTTTGATTGGAGATCTGCGAAACGCTAGCGTGTTCGCCCATGTTCCAAACCAATGCTGCGAGCGTATTGCCCCCCTCTTTTAGAAAGGGCGCCAGATCAATTGTTTCATAGTACCAATTGTATAGATCACCTCTTGCCGGCCCATAACATACGGGTTTTCCATTGACAAAAAAGCGGTACCTGTTATCTGCACTGAGGTGTACGATGAATTTTGCAGGCTTAGTAGCTAACTGGATTTGTTTCCTGAAATGGTAGACACCGTATGCCCGCTGTGGCACATTTGGGCAAGTAACCCATTGTGCCGTCCATTTTTGCTTAAGCAAAGCTTCATTTACTGGAATTTCCTGGGCAATGGCTGCTGTAGTCCATACAAGCGTAAACGCAAAAAGCATCAATAACCTGAAACAAGTTTTTGGTAGCCGCAGCCTTATGCTATACTGGTTTTTCATGTTATTTCTTTCTGAATTTTGCTGCCCAGCCCCCACCGGGCGCTAAATGAACTTTAATTTTTTGACTTTGGGTAACCTGCAGTATTTCTTTTTTGTAATCGATTGCTGCATGGTCTGCATTTACCCTCTTTAAAAATTTCGGCTTCAAAATTTCCTTCTCCTAAAAAAGACAGGTCAATGGTCATATCACGCGCCGTCCAGTTGTTTAAAGCACCAGCATACCAACTGTTTCCCTTTCTTCGGGCAAGGGCTGCATAGTTGCCCACGCTTCCATCAAGTGCTATCGTTTCATCAAAAGTAGTGGGTATAGCAGTGATGAAGTCGGTGCATTCAGCTTCCCTTCGGTAACTGGTGGGGTTATCGGCCAGCATTTCAAATGGTGCTTCAAAAACAACATACATAGCCAACTGCTGGCACCGGGTGCCCTGGCTCATGGGCGTGCTGTAGGAAGGAAAAAAATCTTTTTGCACTGCGTTGCGCATTGCCCCCGGGGTATAATCTAACGCACCAGCCAACATCCTGATAAAAGGTATGGTTACTGCCAGCTCGGGAAAATTCATCTTTGTCGGGAATTTTACCATTTCTAAACCATATACACCTTCGTAGTTCAGCACATTTGGATAAGTGCGCATCAGGCCGGTAGGTTTACAGGATCCGTGAAAATCAATCATCAGCTGATGTGCTGCTGCTTTTTTTGCCGCCCTATAATAAAATTGCATCATAGGCTGATCGTCACGGTTGATGAAATCAATTTTAAAACCTTTTACACCCATCTTCGCATATGCCTCAAAAGCTTCATCCATCTTTTCATTAATGGGGTACATTCCGGCCCAAAGCCAGATGCCTACGTTCTTTTTGTTACCATAAGCGATAATCTCCTGCAGGTTAATTTCGGGAACAATTTTCATAATGTCTCCTTTTTCTGCCCAGCCTTCATCCAGCAATACATATTCAATGTGTTTTTCGGCAGCGAAATCAATATAATGTTTGTAGGTCTCCGTGTTAATTCCGGCTTTAAAATCAACGCCGCTGATGTTCCAGTCGTTCCACCAATCCCAGGCCACCTTACCGGGTTTAATCCAGCTTGTATTTGCAATGCGCGATGAATCTGCCAGTTTAAAAACAAGGTCGTTATTTAATAATTGATGGTCGGCAGTACTTACGGCCATTAAACGCCAGGGGAAAAAGCGTGTTCCTGAAGTTTTAGCAATAAAATCTCCCCGCTTGGTCACCTTTTCCTGTGTCATGTTGTAGCCGCCATGTCTGGTGAGAAGAGGAAAAGTTGAAAAATCTGAAAGCAGGTTGGTACCATTATTTTTGAGGTACATGCCCGGATAGTCTTCTAAATTGGCTTCGGTAATCACCGCCTTTATCCCTCCCTGATAGCTAATCATCAATGGCAAATAGGCCAAAGAATCTTTCGCCATTGCAGAAATGGGAATGTTGCGGTACATATTTTCATAAGAGTGCTCATAAGGATCATTTTTGGAAGACAGCACATACGGGATAAATGCTTGCTGATCTCCGGGAAAATTGAAAGCAGACAATTCTGATGTAATGGTTAGAGAGTCTTTGCGGCTTGTGAAAAACCGGTAAGCAACACCATCATTGTAGGCCCGAAATACCAAGCCATAACCACCTTTTAATTTCAGGGTTAATTGTTTGTATTGATTTTCAACCTTGTTCTTTTTATAGAATGTAGTTGTAATTACCGAATTTGAGGCTTCTGTTTTGGCACTGACCACACTTGCATTATGCCCCAAAACTTCAGCTGTTTGAAGCCGGACATTAATTTCGGAAGGGCTGATTAATACTGTACTGCCATGATTAACAGACCAGGTAATGTTTTGCCCTACCTTAACTTTTATATTAATTTTAGCATCGGGAGAGGCAAGGGCAAAGCTTTTTACTTTTTGAGCTATTGCCTGATAGACGGGAAAAATTAAGATTAAAGAACTTATTAATAAGGCTTTAAATGACCTATATTTCATATTAAAGTTTTAAAAGGCCGGCTTTCGCCGGCCTTATGAGCAATTATTTCCTTAGTTATATCCTAAATTTTGAACATATAAGCCTGGTTTAATATCCATTTGTACTTGCGGTACCGGATAGAGGATCCAGTTGGCTACTACAGGTCTAATTTGATCCAATTCATCATCAGCTGTAATCCAATCGTTCATGGTTGTGATTAATGTGCCGCTACGTTGCAAGTCAAACCAGCGGCTTCCCTCGCCAGAGAATTCACGTCTTCTTTCCGCATATAGCTGTTGCAAGGTAACATTGGTCATTGAAGAAGCATTTACCCTTAACCTAACAATGTTTACAATGTCATCTACCTGTTTCTGGGTTCCTGGTGCTCCTTGTAAAATACACTCTGCTTTCAGCATCAACACATCGGTGTATCTAATGGCGATGAAATTAATACCCCAATCGGCAGGGGATACTGTGGGTACCCTTGTAATGTCCATATACTTTTTTAAGAAAGGACGGTTACCGGGAACACCCAAGGGGGACATAAACAGCACATAATTTAATGAGCGCCTTAAGTCTGTACTTTCATGAGAGTTGTAGAGGCTGTTGGATGTTGGCCGGCCACTACCCCCGTATTGTGCAGCTTTTCCAAGTACACCGGTAAAATAGCCATCCGGAACAGGCAGCGACACGAAGGAGGCGCCCAGAATAGGATTCAGTCCTGAAAGATACATGACATCGAATATGGCTTCTTTATTTGCCGCCGGACTTTGATTGGTATAAGAGAATATATTTGCATAGTTGGTATTGGGCTCAAAAAGCCCGCTTCCGATGACATCATTAAGCAAAGGTAAAGCCAACGCCCATTCATTTAATCCTAAACCGGGACCATCAATGCCGTAAGTTGGGCCAGATCTGGTCATGTAAACCAATGCCAGCAAGCTTTCCGCAGCATATTTTGTGGCCCGGCCCACATTAGTAGTGGCATAGCTGGGGGGTAAATTTAAAATTGCAAACTGCAGATCTTCTATAATTACCTTATACACATCGCTTACCGGGCTTCGTGGAACGTTTGTAGCTTCCAGCGGACTAATGATAGAGGTAACAACAGGAACCTTACCGAAATAACGAACCAGATCAAAGTAAAAGAAAGCCCTTAAAAAGCGTGCTTCAGCCCTCAACCTGTCTCTTAACAGCGCAGATGAAATCACCTCTCCTCTTAGATCAAGTTGCTGTAAAAGTGTATTTGCCCTAAAAATTCCGTTAAAATTTTCATTCCAGGCATTACTTACATATATACTACTGACCACATCTATTCTGAACGCATTAATGGGATCATACAATTGCGTTCCGAGAACAGATATGGCATATAAATTATCTGATCGCGTCTCCGAAAGGTTCATTAAGCGATCTGGGTATGTTCTTAATTCATTATAGACCGCATTTGAGGCCTGAATAAAATCTTCCTGGGTCTGGTAAAATGTTTCTGTTGTACCTGTTGAAATTGGGGTTATAGTCAATTGCTTTTTACAAGAGCAGAATACGCTGAGCAATAGAATTGGTAAAAATATCTTTTTCATATTTTTATAGTTTTTTAAAATGAAACATTTAGACCAAACGTTAACGTTTTAGGTAGTGGTAAACCGCCATAATCTCCAGATTGAGGATAATTTCCATTTCCACTCACATCGGTATTGGCTGATTCAGGATTTGCACCTCCATAATATTTATCACGACCAAAATAATTTTCGGCCGAAAAGAACAGGCGGGCTGTAGAGATATTTTTAAGATTTACCAACTGCTTTAAATTATAACCCAGGGTAATGCTTCTGACCCTGAAATAATCTGATGAATACAGCCAGTCAGAGTTTACAATATGACCAAAGTTGGAAAAAGCCTTACTTCTAACCCCATCTCCCGGATCTTCGGGAGAACGCCATCTGTTGCGGTAATCTCCACTCATATTAAAGCCATAACCTATGCCTGTTTTAGAAATTGCCCTACCCAGAAGGGAGTAAATAGATCCTCCATTCTGACCCTGTACCAATACTTTAAGATCAAATCCTTTAAAGCTAAAGGTATTTGTAATACCCCAGGTGAAATCGGGATTGGGATGTCCCATAATTTGCCTGTCATTGGCATTGATGACTCCATTTCCATCAAAATCTTCATATTTTGGATCGCCTACAGTCTGTGTGCCATAAACGGCCACTTTGTTATTCATATCTTCCTGAGTTAGCATCCCTATTTGCTTTACAATGAAGATGCTATTGAGCGGCTCCCCTACTTTTAAGATGGTATTGGGAATATCTGTATAAACAGAAGGCAGCAGGATTTGTGATTGACCATCTGCTAATGCCACCACTTTGTTTGCCGTAAAGCTACCCTGAAAATTGGTGGTCCATTTAAATTTACCGGTAAGGTTTCGGGTAGAAAGTTCCAGTTCATAGCCTTTATTTCTAACCGATCCGGCATTTCCTAAATAAGTTTGAAAACCTGTTGCAGCGAGTGTAGGAACATTTAGCAACAAATCTGTTGTTAAACGATTGTAGTAGTCAAATGAGCCGGTGAGTCGGTTTTTAAAAAAACCAAAGTCAAGGCCTATACCTTTTGTGGCCGATTTTTCCCAGCGCAGATCTGGATTTGCCACCCTGTTAGGTGCCTGTCCTCCTGCTAAGGCCTGCGTTGAGCCAAATACATAATTATAAATTCCAGTAGTAGATATCGAGCCGAAGTCTCCAATTGTATTGTTGCCCGTTACGCCTAACGATGCCCGGAGCTTAAGGTCACTTACGATATTAAGTTTTTTTATGAACTGCTCATCAGACAGACGCCAGCCTGCAGAAACTGCGGGAAATACCCCGTATTTATTATTTCTACCAAACTTGGATGAGCCATCGGTGCGGATACTGGCACTAAGTAAATACTTGCCTTTAAAGCTGTATTGTGCTCTTGTAAAATAGGAAAGCAAAATGCTTTTTGACACTCCGGTTTGGAGCCTTACCCCCGCCGCGTAATTTAAGGTTTGTATGGTACTGCTGGTATAACCGCCAACTGACGACACTGTTGTATTGTCACTGTAAAAGTTGTTATAAGATTGCCCAAGCAAGAAATTCAGATTGTGGTCTTTATGAATTACTGTCGAGTAATTTAAGGTATTCTCATTAACGAATGACTGGTAATTGAGCGTTAAATTTGAGCCAGTGGTATTAAGGGTAGTTTGAGAATTACGCACACTTAATAAGCCCGCTACGGTATAAGGTGTATATCTGTTAATGTCACTTTGAGAATTATCTATATTGACCGAAGTTTTAAAAGTAAAGTTTTTTAAAATATTGTAGATGCCATATACGGAAGCGATGGTTCTATATCGCTTAGTTTGCCCAACCTGGTTTAATGCTTTTGCAACAGGACTGGTTAATGTTTGCGCATAATTATAAGCGGCATTTTTAAAGGCATTGGCATTTAAACCTACAGTATCTTCCTGTACTGGTGGCATACTCAAAGCCTGGTGAAAGATAACGTCTTTACCCTCTACACCGGGATCTTGCGAAATTGAGTAACTTGGCGACAAATTTACACCCACCTTTAATTTCTGGTTAAGGTTTACTTCTACATTCGTTCTTGCCGAAAACAGGTTGCTCCTTGTAGCCAACACTACGCCCTCCTGGTCTATGTTGTTTACGGACACAAAATAATTTACATTATTTGTACCTCCACTTGCAGATACCTGGTGATTGCGGCCCAGTCCTGTTCTAAAGATCTCGTCCTGCCAATCAATAAATTGTAATCCGGGGTGGCCGGGAAGGGCCCATCGGCGATCTAACATATAGTTTACATTTCTGCCTCCAATGTTAGCAATCCTTTTAGCTTCATCATCACTTGCTAATGCACCTTTGGATTTATAGGTATTCACATATGCGGTATTAATCATCTCTGTTGCTCTATCTATCCATTCCTCAGCATTCAGCATGTCTAATTTCCGATTTACATCACTAAGACCAAAAGAGCTGGAGAACTGGATTTTAGCCCTACCAACCTGTCCTCGTTTTGTAGTAATCATTACCACGCCATTAGAGCCCCTGGAACCGTAAATTGCAGCTGCAGCTGCATCTTTTAAGACTTCTATAGATTCTATATCATCTGGATTAATATTATCCAGCGCATTGCCACCTGAGAAACCACCAGATACATCGGCCATGGACTGCCCTAACGGGAATCCGTCCAGCACGTACAAAGGTTCCGTATTGGCGGTAATTGATCCGGATCCTCTAACCTGGATGCTAAATCCTTTTCCTGGAAGACCTGTAGTCTGTTTTACATTTACACCCGCTAATTGGCCTACTAATGCCTGATCTACCCTTGTTAAACCACGCTCTTCTATTGACTTGGCATTTAATGAAGATATAGGAGCAGTGAGGTCTGAACGTTTTTGTGTTCCATAACCTATAACCAGTACTTCTGAAAGCCTCTTATTACTTTCTATGAGGGTAACTTTAAGAGGTTGTCCGTTTACTTTTACTTCCTGACTATCATAGCCAACGAGAGAGAAAACAAGCGCAGCTTGATTATTAGGCACATTAATGGAAAAGAAACCCGAATTATTGGTAATAACCACCGTTTTTGTGCCTTTAACAGTGACGGTAACGCCGGGCAAGCCCAAACCTTTTTCATCCACAACGTTACCTTTTACAGGATCGGCGATACGATCTCTTTTTACTGCGGGTAATTTACTAAGCACTACTGTTCTTTCACCTTCATTGATGGTATAGGCAAGTCCATTATTGGTGAAACATTGCTTAAAGACAGACTCCATACTCGCATTTTTTACAGCAATGGTAATTGGTTTAGCGGCATTCAGCAGTTCTGAATTGCAGATAAAATTGTAGCCAGTTGCCTTTTGCAATCTAATTACAAATTCTTTTAAAGGAAGGTTTTCTGCTTTTATACTAACAGTTTGGGCCATGCTGGATGCATGTACATGAACCACCAGCGCCGTTAGCAAAATGAATGTAATCTTCATCATTAGCAGAATCTTAAATACAACACAGGACCTATCACCTCCATATATTGAAGTAAATATTTTATACATTTGTTCGTTAGGTTTAAATAAAAATTAGTTCGTTAACTGGTATAAATCTGCCTAATCCGGTTTTTAAAGGCCGGGAGTCAGGGGATGGCTTCAACATCCTCTGACTTGATTTAGACAGTGTTATTGCACAATTTTATGGCATAACAATGATCCTCCTTCCATCGACTTTAAAGTGGATTGTATTTGTTTGTTCTAAGTTTTTAAGCAAGTTTTCCAAACCTTTATCCTGAGGGAAGACCCCCCAGAACCTCTTATCTTTTACATCGCCCTGAAACTCGACTTCTACATTGTATCTTCTGCCAACTTTGCGCATAATATCTTCTATCCTATCGTCGCTAAAGCTAAACAGACCGTCTTTCCATGCTAACGCTTCATTTATGTTGGCTGGCTCTATACGAAGCGGTTTGGAGGGTATATTGACTGCAGTTTGACCTGGTCTGATTTTAGCCGACACATTTCCTTTATCTACTTTTACGGATCCCTGCACCAGGGTGGTGCTCGTTTTTTCATCTTCTGGATAGGCTTCTATATTGAAATGTGTACCTAACACTTCTACAACCTGGTCTTTTGATTTTACCTTAAATGGTTGTTTAGCCTGGTGGGCGACCTGAAAATAACCTTCTCCGCTGAGCTCGACCAGTCGCTCTTTAGCCTCAAAAATAACAGGGTATTTTAAGGAGGAATTTGAGTTGAGCCATACTTCAGTACCATCGGGCAATGTAACCTGATATTTTTTACCCATTGGTACTGTGAGTATATTGTAGGCTATATTTGAAACTTTATTGGATGCACTTGGGGCAACATGATAAGTTAAAGTCTTATTTTTTTCGGTAACTACTGCACTTCCCTGACGGATGGAGGTACCTTTGCTTACAGATTCCAAATTAACCTGACTACCATCTGAAAGGGTAAGCATGATCTGGTTACTTTTTATGGGAAATTTAACCTGCTGCCTGACCTGCAATTTTTGAGGATCTGCGGCTTTAGGATTCAGAAAGTAAAAAACGGAGCCGATTGCGATAAGCACTGCTGCTGCAGCAGCCATTTTTGAAAGATATGGCCATAGTTTACTTCGGGGACGATCATCTTTATGTTCATAATTTATTTTCTGAAGCATTTGGTGAAGAGCAGTCTCGGTATCATAAGCATTCATGTCCGCAATCTCTTTGCTCCACAAATTCTTGTCGAGTAGTTTCTCCAAAAGGGTATTATTCTTTGGATTTGCGCTGAGCCATTCATTCAGTTCTGCTTGTTCCGCAACAGTTAATTCACCGTTGATCATCTTGATCACAAGCTTAGTGACATGGAATGGGTCAAATTTATTTTTTTGAGCCATGATTTATATTTGGGTTACGTTTAGCATAGAAACAGAATACTGCTACTGAATCTCTAAAGGATTTAAAAATTTATTTTCATCTTTTTTTTCTACTAAAGATCAAGTAACAAATGGTTTGGCTACAAGATCTTTTTTTCTTAATTTAGGCATACCAAATATAAACACCATGCTAATTGACTGTTTTAGCTATGAATGATGAACCATCGGGATACGAAAATGAGGCCTATTTATTGTCGCAATTAAAAAGCGGCAACCAACAAGCTTTTAGTTATATTTTTAAGCAATTCTACCCTGCCCTGTGCTTTTTTTGCAACAGGTTAATTGCCAATAATGCCGCTGCGGAAGAAATTGTACAGGACACTTTATATAAGGTATGGGAGAAAAATGAGGATTTTAAATCTTTGATCTCCATTAAGGCTTTTCTTTATATCAGCACTCGAAATGCTTCTATGAATTTTATTGACAAGGAGCGGCGCAAATTGAAAAAGGAAACGGAGTTGTTTGAGATGACTGAGGATATGGAAGAACCTGTCATCAGGGATATTATTTACACGGAGGTTTTAAATGAGATAAGAACTGAAATTAATAACCTACCTGAGCAGTGCGGCAAAATCATTAAGATGTTGTACGAAGAGGAAATGAAGCCCCAGGAAATAGCAGACGAGCTGAATATTAAGGTGAGTACGGTTTATAACCAGAAAATGAGGGGAATTTCAATTCTTAAAACCAGACTTTCGGGCGCCACCTTTGATTTATTAATGTTATATCTGATCGTTAACAGCTAAAGAATATAGACGAATCCTATCAATTGTGTTTTGACAGGATTCGTCTACGGATACTATCACTTTTTAAATTTCTTTAAAAAATCTGCTATGTATACTGCTTGTGCATCAATTACCCCTGGGATAAAATGGGCATGATCTGCATACCTGTCATCACCTAGTTTTAGGGTAAAGCTATATAGATCAATGATGGGAACTTTATGTTTTTTGAATACCTGATCGGCTATTGCATTGTATTGGTCTACATCTTTTTCATAGCGGTCAAATGCTTTGCTCTTGGCGGCATGTATGGCATCTATTACTCCTGTACTCCTTACCCAAACTACAGGAATTTTCTTTTTGGAGAGCAGTTTATATATTGCTTCCAGATTTTGACGGTAGTTTATTGAATCGATAGCGATTTCTTTTGTAACTGGGTTTCGCTTGATGTCATGCATTCCGCAATTTAACAACAATACATCAGGCTGAAAATTAGGGTCTTTTTCCCTGGTTAGCAGGTAATCTAATACCATTTTTGAATTCCCGCCATTTGCATCAATGGGCAAATCCAGGTTTTGCAGTGCTTTTTCCTGCGATCCCTTTCTATCAATGGTATATATTCCTTTGAGGTATTTTTCCAGATAAACCCCATATTGTAAGGAGATGCTATCTCCCAAAATAAATAACTTTAAGGGCTTTCCATCCTGAAAGGCGGAAACTGAAATGAACAGGGCAAAAAGCAATGCGTATGCTTGTAATTTCTTCATTTTGGTGATGAGTTATTTATTTTCCTAAATCCTTTACACTTAAATCATCTAACAGGATCTGGCCCTGGGAAGACAGAAAGCTGAATTTAAAATCTGTAATTGGCTGTTTGGTATTGGTAAATCCTGCTTCATCAAACTCTTTGGTCTTGCCCACCCAAAGATCCCATCGGTCTGCGGCTACAGTCTGCTCAGATCCATCTGGGGCGGTATAAGTCTGTGTTTTTCCTGACCTGTTCACAAACCATTGAATTTCCTGCTCGCCCGTGTACTTATTGGGTCCATCTTGTGCCTGATTGGTATTGCGGATGATGAACCCTTTGGGCAACAGTTTAAACAATAACCTAACTGTATTTTTTGAAACGCTATCTGGTAAAGCATCATAACTAAATCCGCTGCCTAATGCTAAAAATGCGGTAGCATCTCCCTCGGCGGATATGTCTATTTTAAATGTAAAGGAAAGAAATTGTGAAGGAATAGCCAAGGGAGTATTTCTAACCAGGTATGGGCGGCCACCTGGTCCAATTTTACTTAATCTAAGTTTCCCGTTCACAATATTAACCTTCCCCTCACCATCGGCTTCTGCAATATTAAACTGATGGGCACCTGGAGACTTTTTCTTTACGTAGTCTTTAAGTACGGTAGATTGGTTAAAGTCTTGTACAAATACCTGTGCTTTGATTTGGGTATATAGGGCAAGGCAAAAAAGTGTGATAATGATTTTTTTCATGATTATATCTGGTTAAATTATTTATTGATGGTAACTGATTTTGAATTTAGTTGTTGTACTCCCCCTTCTATATTTGAAGCCGAAGAAATGATGATATCCTTTGAATCTTTTAAGACAATGGCGTATTTTAATGGGTTTAATGTTTTATTTTTCAAACCGTTTAAAGCCATTTCTTCTACATCATCACAGACCATGACTGGGCGCAGGTCATTACCGGTCAGTTTAATCTGCACATTGTTAAAACTGATGTTTTTGACATGTCTGATGTAAAAACCTGTTGCTGGTAATTTTCTTTCGAACATTCTTGTACCGGGGTAATGATTCGAATTTTCGGGCACAACGAGTGATGTATCTTTTGCTGCCCCGCCTCCTTTATGTTCTATGAAAATATCCCTGAAATTGATGTCGTGGATGTAATTGGCTGGAAAGCCTGTGATTGTTGTTGGAGAAATTCCAGAATTTTTTATGGTGATCTGGCTAAAATGGATGCCTTGAATGGAGCCTGCTTTTCCATTTGCTGTTACTGATGTTTTGCGTAAACGATTCCCCAGCTTAATGAAGATGGGGTTTTCTAAGCTATCTATACTGATGTTAGAGATGTTTACATCTTTTATTACTGCGCCATCTGTACTGGCCAAATCTATTCCGGTAAGGCCAGATTTCTGCTTAAATGGATGTTTCATATTGGTTGCCAGTGATTGGCGAATTACGGTATTTGAGAACTGTACGGACTCAAATCCGCCCGTGCTACCGGTACCAAATTTAAATGCGCTGGCATGGGTAGCTAAAATACAATTGGTAACGACCACATTCTTTACGCCGCGATCACCTTCTGATTTAAAACATAATGCATCATCATCCGCATCAATGATACAGTTGGCAACGATTACGTTATGACAATCGTCAATGTCCATTCCATCGTTATTTAAATTGGCATGGTTAAATACGGTTACTCCAGTAATGCGCAAAAAATCGCAGTTTACATACCGTTGCATCCACATGGCACTGTGTTGCATTTTGACACCACTGATGGTTACGTTTTTACAACTTTCTATTAACAGGCCATAAGGGCGCATGGTGTTTACATTGTCTTTGGAATCAAAAAGGGGATCTTCGCCATTGCCATCTATGGTACCTTCGCCGGTAATGCTAATGTTTTCTGCCTGAGATGCAAAAATTAACGCACGGCCAGACTGGCCTGCACTGGTATGCAATTTATATTTAATTGGAATGGAGGGGTAAACTGCTTTACTGGCTATACCTTTTAATACCGCATTTTTATTTAATTGTAAGGTGACGTTATTTTTTAGCTGTATAGTACCCGTCATAAAAAGTCCTGCCGGAACAATTACAGTTCCTCCTTCCACAGTTGCTCTATCGATTGCTTTTTGGATGGCGGATGTATTATCTGTATTGCCGGGTTTTGCGCCATGCTCAGTAATAAGGTATTGCTGGGCCCATGTATTTACGGTGCTGGCCAGCAGCAAAAACACAATGAGACAGGTTCTGGTAGGTTGTTTCATCTCGAAAAAGGTTATTGATTAGGATTGAGGTAAGATTTTAAATTGCTTTGTTTTAATTTTTTTATGGCTGAGGCCAAAAGCGATGCACTTAATTCTGCACCTGCCTGCGTGGTATGCACACCATCGGCATTAAAGTAGGCTGTGGTTACTTCTGCCTGGCCTAAACGATCGTACTGATCAGCCATGAGCTGATTTAAATCAATGAAACAGGCTCCCGTTTGTTCGGCAACTTCTTTGGCCCATTTACCATAGTCGGTATTGTTGCGAACAATATGCTTACCTGACCATTTATTTTTTGGTACCGGTGAGCAGATGATAGCGATTGCCTTACGGCTTTGGATATCTGAAACAAGTTTTTTCAGATAAAATCCATAAGACTGAACGGTTTCTTTTTGTTTGGTGAAATAATTGGTAACTATTATTGAAGTATCTCCGGTTCCTTTTAATGATCCCCGCATCCGCAGTGTATCTGCAACCGGGCTTTCGTCATTATGACCAAATTGCATCATGACAAAATCGTCAGCTTTTAGTTGGGCCATAATACCTTTCCACATTCCATTTTTTAACATAGATGGTTCATGAACAATTGCTGTTTGATAGGTTCTGCTACTTATTCCGCTGACTGCCCTGTTTTGGACGTTGATTTTGGATTCATCGAAATAACTGATTAATTTTCCTCCCCAGCCTTGTATTGGATTGGTTGCTGAAGCACCGGCAACGGTTGAATCTCCGATAAGGTATAAGACTGGCTTTTCGGATGGTGTTGCCATGAAAAGATAACACAGCAATGTTAGTGTAAATGCTTTGACGTTCATTGTTATTTGGTTTCTATCTGCAAAAATTAATGGTGGATTAGTTTTTTGCCGTTTGATGATAGAAACAGAATAATTTTATCTTTCTCTACAAGGTTTGAAAGAAATTATCTGTGAGAAGGGTATAAAGCAAAAAAGCCTCAACTTTCGTTAAGGCTTTTTTTGCGGACCGGACGGGACTCGAACCCGCGACCTCCGCCGTGACAGGGCGGCATTCTAACCAGCTGAACTACCGGTCCGTTTTCCCTATTTTCGTATCGTTGTTTCGTTTCGGGATTGCAAATATAGATACTTTTATTTTATTTGCAATATTTATTTTAAAATAATTATAAGTCCTTAAGCTACAGAGCCCTCTTTCATTTTCTCTGCGTTTTCTGCAAACTGCAAAGCATCGATTAACTCCTGAACACTACCATCCATTACAGAATTCAGGTTGTATAAGGTTAATCCGATACGGTGATCCGTAACCCGACCCTGAGGATAATTATAAGTTCTGATCTTCGCAGAGCGGTCTCCTGTTGAAACCATCGTCTTTCTGCGCGCCGCAACATCACCATTTTTCTTTTGCAATTCGATATCGTATAGTTTGCTTCTCAACATTTCCATAGCAATAATCCTATTACCCAATTGCGAGCGATCCTGCTGACACACCACCACAATACCGGAAGGTTTGTGTGTCAACTGAACTTTAGTCTCTACCTTGTTTACATTTTGCCCACCTGCACCACCGGAACGCGAAGTATGCAATTCTATATCAGCTGGATTGATGTAAAGATCGATTTCTTCTGCCTCTGGTAAAACCGCTACAGATGCAGCTGAGGTATGTACACGGCCCTGGGTTTCAGTATCAGGCACACGTTGTACACGGTGTACACCTGATTCATATTTCAATTGCCCGTAAACATCTTCTCCGGTAACTTTCAGGATGACCTCTTTGTACCCGCCGGCAGTTCCTTCTGTTACATCAACAGTTTCTACTCTCCAGCCTTTGGTATCAAAAAACCTGCTGTACATACGGTACAAATCGCCCGCAAATAATGCAGCCTCATCTCCACCAGTACCACCACGAATTTCAAATACTGCATTTTTCGCGTCCTCTGGATCAACTGGAATTAACATCAGACGAACTCTTTCTTCCAGCTCTTCCTGCTGTTTTAACAAAAGATCAAGTTCTTCTTTTGCCATTTCACGCATTTCTGGGTCTTTCTCTGTGCTCAAAATTTCCCTGTTGGCATCTATGTTGCTCATCACATTTTTGTAGATCTTATACTCATCTACAATTTTGCCAAGATCTTTATATTCCTTATTTAAAGCTGCAAAACGCTTCATATCCTGCATAGTATCAGGATTGCTTAACTGTTCTTCAACGTCTTCCCAGCGAATTTTTATAGCTTCTAATTTCTCTAACATATCATTTTAATTTAAATAAACCTGCTTTAAGGTAGCTGATACCTGTAAAGCATCCATCAGCAACAGCTAGTTGGCTAGTGAGCTTGATGATTTATTTGGGACAACAAAAATAGGCTTTTTCACTTAAAATTCCTTTTCAAAATAATTAAGCGTTAATTCATTACCATCAAATACTGCGTACGAATTGTATTTGAGCCATTCACCAAGGTTTACATACCTGCTGCCAGCTCCCAAATCGAGATTAAGCGGCAGATGCCTGTGGCCGAATATAAAATAATCGTAATGTTGTTTTTTCAGTTGCTCTGCTGCATAAACCGCAAGCCATTCATTCTCCTGCCCCATAAATACTTCTTCTTCTTTACTGGCGGCACGACTACTTCCTGACCAGGCGTTTGCTATGCCAAGACCAATACGGGGCGGTACCAGCGCAAACAGCCATTGACATACAGGATTTCTAAATATCTTTCTTAAAAACTTATACTTTGAATCTCCGGGGCCCAATCCATCGCCATGATGAAGGTAAAACACCTTCCCGTTTCGCTCCATTACAAGTTCATCACTGATAATCTCAATACCCATTTCTTTGGTAAAATAGTCTTTTACCCACATGTCATGATTGCCTTTGAAAAAATAAATTTTAATTCCGGCATCGGACATGTTAGCGAGTTTCCCTTGCAACCGGATAAAACCTTTAGGTACTACGGTCTTGTATTCGAACCAAAAATCAAAAATATCGCCCATCAAAAACAACTCAGCACAACTGTGTTCAATTGCATTTAGCCATCGTAAAATACGATCTTCCCTGATTCTGCTTTGCTGATGTGAGGGCGAACCCAAATGAAAATCTGAAGCGAAATAAATGTGTTTTGCCATTTGTATAACAAAGATAAGTAAAAATATTTCCCTGCTTTTTGTAATAAGTTCTACAGATTATGTGGAATATATCTAAATAGCCTTAATATTTAAAACAAAGTTCGTAAATTCGCCAAAAATTTAATTACATGATTTCTACCGATATAGCCATAATTGGCGCAGGACCCGTAGGTTTATTTGCAATTTTCGAAGCAGGATTACTTAAAATGCGCTGTCATTTGATTGATTATCTACCTCAGGTTGGTGGACAACTGTCTGAAATATACCCAAAAAAGCCTATTTATGATATCCCTGGTTACCCAAGTGTGCTTGCTCAGGAACTTGTAGAAAACTTAATGGAACAGGCTAAACCTTTTCACCCTGGCTTTACTTTAGGCGAGCGTATTGAAGGTTTGGAGAAACGCGGCGAAGCGGATTTTGTACTGACCACCAATATGGGAACCATTATTGAAGCTAAGGTTGTGGTAATTGCTGGTGGATTGGGTTGCTTTGAGCCCCGCAAGCCCGCTGTTGCCGGATTGGAAGATTTTGAAAATGGAAGAGGTGTAAATTACATGATTATAGACCCTGAGAAATACCGCGGTCAGAAAATGGTAATTGCCGGTGGTGGTGATTCTGCCCTGGACTGGACCATTTTCCTTGCTGATATTGTTGAAGAGTTAACCCTGGTACACCGCAGCGAAAGCTTTAGAGGTGCACCTGACTCTGTAAATAAAGTAATGGCGCTAGCTTATAGTGGAAAAATTAACTTGATTTTAAACAGCAACCTAAACTCTGTTTCTGGAACTGGCAAACTGGAAAATGTAGAGATTGTTCACAACAAAACTTTAGAGGTTACGAATGTGGAAGCAGATCATTTGATTCCTTTGTTTGGTTTAAGCCCTAAATTAGGCCCGATAGAACAATGGAACCTGAACATTAGCAAGAGTGCAATTGAGGTAAATACGGATGATTATTCAACTAACATCCCTGGTATTTACGCGATTGGCGATATCAATACTTACGTGAATAAATTGAAGCTGATATTATGCGGCTTCCACGAAGCTGCTTTGATGAGCCACAGTGCTTACCAGTACATGAACCCAGGTGTTAAATATACAATGAAATATACTACCGTTAACGGTGTAGCAGAGTTCTAAATTATGGATGCAAATAACATTAACATATCCGTTCAGAATCCAGATGGCAGTGTAACTGATCTTGAAGCCCCTGTTGATATGGGTTTGAGCCTTATGGAGTTTTTAAAGGCTTGTGAATACGATATTTTAGCTACATGTGGCGGTATGGCACTGTGCGCGACATGTTGTGTAGATGTTTTAGAAGGCGAAGAAAAGCTGAATGAAATGTCTGATGATGAATATGCGATGCTGGATACTTTACCAGATTTACTTCCTAATTCCAGACTTGCCTGTCAGTTGCAGCTCAATCCGGCAATGGAAGGATTAAAGGTAAAGCTTCACAACGCTGAATAAATTATTTTCCGGCCGAAGCTAAGGTTTTGGCCGGACTACCTATTGTTTTATAGGCACCTTCTCCTTTAAGGATTGACAGCATTTTAGCCTGATTATTTAAAAGTGCGGTTGCTGCTGCCAGTTCTTTATCATATTGAAAGGCCTGAATTACCTTTCCTTTTTCAAAATAAAAGCGACTGATAATCTGAGTTTCTAAAGCTGCTTTGATTTCTGTCTTATGGGTAATTAGATCTGTTTTTTTTGCGCCCAGCATTTTATCTTTTAAATCCTCAAGATCGGCCTTTACAGCTGGTAATTTATTTTCTTTTTCGGCTTCGGTACGCAAATCGGCCAGTAATCTTTCTGTAGTGGAGGTATAGGAATAATCTTTACCTGCCAATGAATTGACAAAGAGCGCATACTCTGCTTCAGTTAGCTGGAATGCGGCAGCATCAACAATGGTTTTGGTCTTCTTTTTATAGTCATTGGCAAAATCAAAGAACATGCTTTTGTTGAGCAGGGAAACTGTTATGGGGCTGAGCTTTTGATTTTTTACCACTACATCGGGATAAACACCATTTCCATCGTAAACATTTCTGCCCATTTTAGTGCTAAATCTTTTCACCAACGAATCTGCAAATCTTTCTCTTAATCCATTTGCATTTTTATGTGCATAATCAATAGCTTGTATACACCTGCCGGATGGTGTAAAATACTTAGCTACGGTAACTTTAACCAGACTATTGTAAGGAAGGTTAAATGCTTGTTGAACCAATCCTTTTCCATAACTACGCTGACCTATAATGACTGCCCGATCCAGATCTTGCAAAGATCCAGCTACAATTTCGGAGGCGGAAGCGGAGGAGCCACCGATGAGTACGATTAATGGTACTTGAGGAAAAAGCACCTGCTCTCTTGTGTTGTAGGTGATGGTCTTTTCTGGATTACGTCCTTTTTGGGTAACCACCAGAACATCTTTATTGACAAAAAGATTTACAATTTTTACAGCTTCCTGTAAAATACCGCCACCGTTGTATCTTAAATCAAGAATGATCCCTTTAGGTTGTTGCTTATTTAAGGTAACTGCTGCATCCTTAACTTCCTGTGCAGCATTTTCCAGGAATTTATCTAGACGGATGTATGCGATATGATCGCCTACGACGCCTGAATAGGTAACATTAGGCATCTTAATTTCTGCCCGGACCAGGTTTTTGGTAATTACAGAACCGTCCCTGATAATAAGTAAAGCGACAGAAGACCCGCCAGGCCCGCGAAGTAAAGCACTGATTTGACTCCGTTCTTTTCCTTTTACATCTACGCCATTGATTTTAACCAACTGGTCTCCAGGCCTAATATCTTCTTTGTTTGCCGGGTAACCTTCGGTAACTTCATTTACAAACAGTTTACCTTCGATAAATACCGTACTTGCCCCTATTCCTCCGAATTGGGTACTTACATATTTGAGTTTATAATCCTCAATCTCAGATTCGGGGATATACTCTGTATAAGGATCTAAACCATCTAGCATTGCATCAATCCCGGTACGCATGAGCGTTGTAGGATTTGACTCATCTACATAATTGATATTAATTTCTTTATAAAGCGCAGCAAAAATGTCAAGATTTTTGGAAACCAGAAAAAGGTCATCCTTAAATGACCAGGTTAAGGTTACAAAGGCTGGAACCAGCACTAAAAAGACAATTTTGAAGGCCTTCATGACTACAATCTGTTTCCCTCTGGATCGGCTAGCGCCTTGTTGATTGTAAATTCAACATATTTCTGATCTCTTTTTATCAGGTCCATTAACCTTGCTACCAGCTGGTCTTCCTGTCCTGGTTCAAAAGAAATGTTCTCTGAAGCTAAATCTCTGTATTTTCTTAAAAATTTGATTTTAACCTTTTGAGCGGTATCTGGAGTAAGTGTAAAGCTTGCCATAATTTTTCTTTGTACAAAAATGCTGAAAATATTTTAGTTCGGTTAAGATATGAAAAGAAAAGTCCCCTAAAAAGGGGACTTTACATAAAGTGGCTAAAAAGATTTGAGCTATTCTTTTATTAGAAGGCAGGGTCTGCCGGTGTATTGGGATTGTTATCCCGCTCTGTAAATGGATATGGGAAAAAATTTCTCTTTCGATCTGCATTTGGCAACCCAAATCTTCTCATATCCTCCAGTTTTAAGCCAGACATATAGAGTTCTATGCTTCTATGTTTATAAATTAGATTTAACAAATCTGATTGCGAAATCGGCCCAACTATTGCAGGCAAACCAGCACCAACACCAAATGGATCTGCTGCAGGTTGTTTAGTTACCACTAAATTCAATTGGGTTAAGGCATTGCCTAAATCGGGTGTCGATTGGCGCGCATAGGCTTCAGCTTTGATGAGGATAATTTCTCCAGGTAAATAAATTGGAATAGCAGTGGTAGTACTTGTAAAAAAACCATTTAGCCGGGCTAAAGGAGCTACTGCATTTGCAACTGTATAAAATGGAACCCGTTTATCAGCTGGATCCGGCACATAAATACCAGTCAGACCTAAATTAGCATTCATTGGCTGAAAAACGTTTCCTGTTGAAGTTGCAATATCAAATATGGGATTGAATGTAAGGTTATCAAAATTAAACGATGATCTTTTAGTAAGGTCTACACTATTTGCTGCTGTTAAGGCCAAGGTGTAGTTGCCGGCAAAAAGAGCGTACCGTGCCTTCAACGCATATAATGTATTCTGGATATCGACACCCGCTGGAACGTTTGTAAGAAAATTTGCGCTAATTGGGGTAGCAGCAACTACGGACAAAGCATTGTCAATTACCGCTATGGCTCTTGTGAAACCTTGAACCCTGGTTATAAAACTCACGTTTGTACCGATACCAGACGGAACTCTCTCCCAATATTGAGACATATTTCCTATTGCTAAAGCCTTAAAAATACTAACATATGCAATCAACCCCGACGCATATCCCTTATCAGCTAGTGCGGGTGCATTAGCCATTACGTTATCAGCATCAAAAATTATTTTATTTGAATTTGCCCACAAGTTAGCCAGGATTGCGTTTGTACCATCAACACTATTTCCACCAGTGGAGAGTTGCAATTCTGGTACATTTCCGGCATTGGTTAAAAACAGCTCATTTGTTACAAAGCCATTTGCCGTAACAGAACTAAAATACACCCCAGGCCGACCAGCAGAATACAATTTTTGTAAACCGACAGCCACGCCCGTTAAGCCCCGGGATGATCCAAAAACATCGTCAGCAAGTGCAGCATTAGGATCTGCGTATTCCTTCTTACAAGATGATACAACCGCCATCAATATAAGGATGGCTAGCATTTTATAACTATAAGTTTTCTTTATGTATTTTTTCATGATGTACCTGTTTAAATTAAAATTTAGCTTGTAATCCTAAACTGAAAGTGCGTGGGATTGGAACGGCACCAAAATCTATATTACGTAATAAAGTAGATTGCCCTCCAGCGTTTACTTCAGGATCATATCCTTTATAATTATCCCAGGAAATAAGGTTTCTTCCACTAAGATTGATTGTCAAATCTTTTACAAACTTAAGCTCTCCAAGGTTATAACTTAAAGATATTTCACGAAGTTTAACATAGTTGCCGTTATCAATCCTCCATTCTTCTGTTGCATATACACCTGCAATGTAACCACGAGGTAACTGACCCAAATCTTCCTGTTCAGCTAGTTTCCCATTTCCTACGCCCTGACGAGTTCTCCAATCCGCATTCCAGACATCACTGCCATGCACCATATCTAGTTGAACATGTAGATTAAGTTTTTTATAACTAAAATCGTTTACAAAAGAGCCTGTATAAGCAGGGTTCGGATCTCCTAGAACCTTACGCAAAGTTGTTCCAGTTGGGAGGCCGGTTACTGGATCTCTTTGAGGAATAAATGTTGTTGCGGAGGTCTGCGTTCCACGCTCTAACTGCGGAATGCCTGCAGCATTGGTTAACAAACTTCCATCAGCATTTCTTGCGAAAAACGTACCATAAAAAACACCTATAGGCTGTCCATCAATGATTGCTACGGGTGCACCTGCGTTGGTACTAATTAACCTTAAAGCCCCCGTTCCTACGGCTTTATTTCTATTTCTGTTGAATATAACAGAAGTATTCCATTTGAAGTTTGTGTTCGTAACCGGTGTACCGTTTAAAACCAGCTCAACGCCTTTATTTTCTAAGGCTCCAATGTTATCCAATAAACTTGAATAACCAGTAGTCGGCGCAATAACAACTGGTACCAAAAGATTGTCTACTTTTTTTGAATACCAGTTAAAGCTGGCACCAATTCTATTACCAAAGAACGAAATATCGGATCCCAATTCAAGTTCTCTCTGACGCTCTGGCTTAACAAATTGGTTAGCAAATATGCCACGACCAGAGAAGCCCGTTTTACCTAGTAACGGATTTGAATCGTATTCCCTAAAGCGATCATAGGCACTTACTCCAGTCAAATTCCCCGACTCTCCGTATGCTGCGCGAAGTTTAAAAGTACTCCACCAATTAGAAATACTTAAATTTTTCCAGTATTCTGCAGAAGATAATACATAGCTGACATTTCCTTTTAAATAGGCATTTGTACTTTCAGATTCGTCAAAGACTGAAGATTGATCTACCCTTATGGCACCCGTTACAAACAGATGGTCTTTATATTTAAAGTTTTGCTGTAAATATGCTCCGCTAATTGCTGTCTCCGATCTGCGATCTGCATTAGGCAGCATCGTACTTGCTCCGTTCACTGTTTCAATGAAAGGTGCAAGGCCACGACCATTTAACAAAGAGAATAAATCCTTTTGATATTGAAACGATCCCCCCAACTGAGTAGTAGACAACAACAGATCTGAAAATTTAGCATCATAAGTAAAGTTAAGCTCATTATTAAACAAGGTTGTTGTGGCATTCGCGGCACTTGCATACCCATTCAAGCCGGCGTCTATGAGGGCTCCTCCTCCATAAAACCCAGTGCTTACATTATATGCAAAAGGGGGAATAAGGGTGGTCCCATTCTGAATGGTATTGTCAACCCCCATAGTATAGTCTACAGTTAAATTCTTAACTGGGTTTAATTTTAAGCTAGTATTGGCGATTACCCTATTGGTAAATTGTCTTTGTTTAATGTCTTCAATAACCGAGACCGGGTTCACCCTACCTCTTTCACCTACTGATTTTAAGTTACCTAAAATATCTCTTGTAAAGATATCATGAAAGTTACCGATAATAGTGACAGAGTTCATCGGTGAAAAGAATGAATTACCATCTGGTTTTTCGTTGGCATCGCTATGAACATAATTAAAGCCAACAGTTAACTTTGCCCAGCTATTAATTTTCTGATCTACATTGGCCCTAAAATTATATCGTTTAAAGTCCGTATTCTTGATAATACCCTGATTATAAAAATATCCCAAAGAAGTGTAAAATTTGGTATCCTCGCTCCCCCCCGAAATAGAGACTGTATTATCCGTACCATTTGCAGGCCTAAAAATGTAATCTTGATAATTGTATCGGGTTACTGGTGATGTTGTAGTTAAAGTAGGTGTTAAAATATCTTGAGTAACTAAATCAACCGATCCACCAAATTTTACTGGGGCTTCATTCACTTCAACTTGTTTACGCAATTCACTGTGTGTCCAGCTACTCGAAAAACTAACAGAAGGCTTACCACTTAAGCCTCGTTTAGTGAAAATTTGGATTACTCCAGCATTAGCCCTGGAGCCATAAATTGCAGCAGCAGCAGCACCATTTAACACTTCAATATGATCAATATCGCTAGGATTAATATCTACCATTCTATTTTGGCCTATGGAACCCACAAAATTACCATTTTGTGCCACCGGGCTTCCTGAATTATTACCTCCATCATAATTTGCGGAAGTATTTGTGACTCTTGTTGTGGAATTATTTACAATTACCCCATCTATTATGTACAGCGGATCTGATGATGAGTTAACTGAACTTATCCCCCTTAACCTTACAGACATACCGCCCGCCGGATCCCCTGAATTCTGGCTAATTTGGGCACCGGCAGTTTTTCCTTGTAACGAAGACAAAACGTTACCGCTGGGCGCTTTGTTTAGATCATCCCCTTTAACAGTGCTTACGTAACTTCCCAGTTGTTTCCGGGTAGTGCCCTGAGAAGTACCTGTTACAATTACTTCATCCAAACCTACCGCGTCCGTTACCAATGCGGCACTGATGCTCAAACGGTCGACTGAGGCGAGTAGGACAGGCTTTACAACCGTCTTGTAACCAATATACGAGAATTGAACCTGATAGGATGCAGCTGGCAAATCTGCTGTTAAGGTAAAGCTTCCATCTCCATTCGTAGCCGTAGCAAAATTGCTATTCAGTATCTTTATCACTGCGCCGGGAATAGTTTGCCCATTACCTGAATCGGTGACCTTTCCAGTTAAGACATAGCGCTTGTTTTGCGCATTTGCGAACTGAATAAAGAACAACAAAAAAACTGGCGTTAACAAAACCGAGGTTAGTTTTGAACACCGCTGTGTGTAAATTTTCTTCATACTGTTTTCGTTTAGTTTAATGTTCTGTTGATTTTCTCGTGACATCGTTAAAAATACCACGATAAGTGTTGCTAAAGGTATTCGTAACATATTGGCAAAAATCAATGCGCGTTCAGCCACCTCAATAAAAACCCGCAATTAAACGCAAAAAAAGACTAGTGCCAAGTAAATATCATAATACTTTCTGATTAAAACAAAGGAAAAGCAAAGTATTGACATGAAAACCTAGTATATTATTGCGAAATAACGCACATTACCGCACATATGTTCTGTTGGATTGATTCAATACTTTCAAAAAAACTTCTACATATGCTAGAGAAAGAAAGGCACGATTTTATCATGCCCCAGATTAATTTACATAATCTCATACTTACATCCGATCTGGTAGACTTACTTAATGTATCTGAAGACAATGCCGGGCGCACATAAAAAAAGTCCCCTTATGTGGGGACTTTAATAATAATATAAATACGAAATCTCTACTACTTTCTTCCTAATGCATCATTTCGGCTCTAATAAGCGATTTGCTGGATTATATTACTTAACATTCAATTCACCTAGCTTATCTTTTGCCGCCTTAATTAAGGAATTAGCTCCATTTGCATCTTGAGACAATTCCCAAACCATTATGCCATTGGCTCTGGAATATGCAAGTGCGGTTTTTTCTTTAATTAAGGGAATTCCGTTATAATAATAAGTCACAGGGGTTGCACCTGTCATCATCGTAAAGATATTCAACATAGGATCCGCCTTGTTAGCTAACAGATTACGATACGTCATTGCTGCATTAGCGGCATTTTTACCGTAAGCAGGAAATCCTAATACAGCCTTTTCTTTGGTTAAGCCCTTTTCATTGAACCAAACATCAAGTACGTCACCAGCCATGATATAAGAAGAATGATTTGGGTCACTCTTCCAGTTGGCCCCGTCATAAGCCATAAGATTAACGAAATCCATCGCATCAATTGCAGCTTTATTAATACCATCTTTCACGCTGCCAGCATATAGTCCTGCCGTTACCGCCGAGCTTAAATATTTGTGGTACACATGCAGCCTGGCCGAGAGATCTTTCATAAAAGCCTCATAAGTGATGTCATTTGAAAAATTGGATCTTGGATATTCCCAGTCTATATCTACTCCATCAAGATCATTTTTAAGTACAAAAGCCATAATGTTGTTCACTAAGGTTTTCCGAAGTACAGGATCTGCTGCCAGAGCCGAATAGATACTTTCAGATCCTGCCAGGGAAATAGCGCGCTTAACACCGTTTTCTTTTGCCAACTTCATCACTTTGGTAAAATTAGCGGGCTTGGCCAGTGCTTTTAATGTACCATCTGCATTCGGGTAAGCAAAAGCATAATGTAAATGAGTAATCATTTTATACTTATCTAGTCCAATGGAATCAGGCTCATTTGCCTCTGCATAATAAGCCACGATCTTAAAACTATTGTCTGGTACGTATGCACCTGCGGGAATTGCATAAGTAACAGCCCCGGTGGTATAACCATCTTCTACCCAGTTCAAATCTTTACTACAGGACTGCAATGCAGCAATAAAAATTACTGAAATATATAATATATTTTTCATGAGATCTTCTTTTCTATAACGGTTCATTATTATCTCCTTACATTATCTATGGCAATACCATATGGGATATAGCCTTTTATTAAAAACTCTGCTGGCTTACTACCATCAAGTGCATAACGTTTTATACCTGAATTATTTGCTGTAGCCGATATAGTTGGACCATTGCCATTAATATCAAGATTGCTTCTATAACCATAATAAATGTAGCCCGAAGTTTTATCATCTGGGTCGGTATCCAAAGCCAGGCCAGTGACATGTATAAATTCATTGTCTCCATTTTCATTAGAAAATCCACTCCCAGTAGCTACAGTGGCCAGCGCATCAAGCAAAGTAATACCACTGCCATCCATGTTACACCTGTATAGCCCTTGAACTACACCTGTTGTTGGTACATTTACAATAAAGTAAATTTTACTGTTCACCTTGTCAACAACGAAGTTTCGGATTGCGTAATTATCAAGATTTGCAGACAGCTTGCTGATAAATGCTCCCGTAGTATTAAACCTAAAAATACCTCTGCCTGTTGTACCTGTTTTAGACACCCATATTTCTCCATTTACTGCCTGAACACCCCCATCAAAATATGTTGCAGTACTAGTTACTCCTGCATTTGCCGCTGTTAAGGCAATTCTTGATCCCGGATAAGCTAGATCCACACCGGCTGCAGAGGCAACCCTCACTGCATTATTACGGCTCGTCCACCAAATATTTCCATTATCATCTATGGTATGCACAAAAGGGTCTAATTGGTATCCTGAAGCAGATGCGTCTACCGGTGCGGTTACTATAATTGAATTTCCGCCGGTAAGATCAACTGAGTAAACTTTCCCATCTGCCTTCGCTGCATCGCCGGTACTAAATCTTAGTCCTACGCCAGCCTCTGTAATATAAATTCTATTATTATATACGCTCATACCTAGTGGATGAGGGCCTAAAACCGTAGATAACGCAGATATAATTGGTGTTTGTAATTGTTTAAACTGGTATCTGTAAATCTTTTTAGTTAAAGCATCGGTGAAATAAAGTGCTTTTACCAGCTCTCCCATTACAAAAACTTGTGTGGTAGTGGTTAAGGTTTCCTGTCCATCGTTTATTGTTAAGGTAACTGTATGATTTCCCTCCGTTTTAAAAGTAATTTTGGGTTTTTCTGCCGTGGAAGTGAGGCCCGGCTCACCGAAGTCCCATGAATAAGTTACTGCTTGCCCTGGATACTTAAATACATTAGCGCTAAATTCGAATTCTCTCATAACACCAATATTCTCTGGGACAACAATTACGGGCTGCATTTTAACCACAGTCAGTACCTTTGTCATGGAATCTTGCTTTCCTCCCTGCCATGCAACAAGCGTTACATTGTAACTTCCTGGCAAAGCATAATAAATGGTATCTGGAACCAGGTTTTCGCTGGTGGTCCTTTGGGTTAAACCACTTTTGGTTAGTGCCTGTCCTTTAGGGAATTTCCAAAGATATCTCTCTGAATATTTTGACCTATTGGTGAGCAGCACCTTTCCTGGTGCAGTTATTACGCCTTCTGGCGCTGTAAAATTTACCGCAAAATCTCCTTCAGGAGCAATTCTGGAAATTTCATCAACCTTACATCCCGCAAACAGCAGAAGTAGAGTTAGTATATATAGGCTAAATTTCTTCATTGATATATTTTTATTGGTAAACTGATTCAAAGCTATTACTTACACTAGTCTGGGCACCGGCTTCCGTTGTTACCCTAACTGTAACAGTAGCCACAAGCATCCCTTTCTTTCTAATTTCCTTCATCCCATTGCTGATCAATATATTTCTGGTTAGATTTTCCCTCAAATAGGTCTTTCCTAAAGCCGAAACTCCTGTCTTTACTCCGCTGGCAATCACATAATGCGTATCTGGCATACCTGGAAACAGTTTTGAATAGTCTGCAACACCAATGACAAATGTTAACTGGCTCTTAATAATTTCAAAAGACTCATCTGGCAAGCTCAGCAATAATTCAGACCCAGTTAATTTATATTTCCCGTCTGTTTGTACAAATAGCGTGTATGGCATCGGTACAACATAATTATTATCTGTGGTGATGTAGTAATTATTTAACCCACCATTGCCTCCATTTACTGTGTTCCAAACTATCTCTTTAGCAATGGTATCTCTTAAGACCATTGTTGGATTAGTAGTACTCCAGGTGTTGATCGTCGCATTATCTAATGATAACTGCACGCCAAATCTTTCTGACAAGGTATGTATAAACTCAACCTTTGCGATTTTGTCATTTCGTTGGCCAGTTGTTGCTGTAACCACAATTGCCTCTCCGACTAAGGGCGTTCGGTTACTCAAAGAAACAGCGAGCTGAGCATTAAACTTCCCAGTTGAAGTCCCTAAATCTTCTAGAGGACTTTTCTTTTTACAAGAGAACATTAACATGGTTAATGCCAGTAGTAAAACTATCTTATGTTTTTTCATAGCTATTAATTTTTAAGCGTAGAACGATCTGCCCACCAAACAGGGGTAAACACCCAGCTTCTGGATGTAGCACCTAAACGGGCCATTTCCTGCGGATTATAAATATATTCTGTCTGGTTATCATAAGGTAACCGTTGAATCCATCTGCCCCCCCATTCTGTCAAAACCCTAGCTGGATAATAGATTCCTGGATAAGCTTCTGTGCTATAACCATGCCTCCTCATGTCTACCCAGGTTTCAGACTGCAGATAGAGTGCAACATACTTTTGCACCAGGATGTCACTTATGGTAAGCAGCGAAGCATCTTGTTTGATTTTTGATGAGGAAAGAAAAGATCCTATTTCACCCTCAGTGATACCTAAGCGCTGCATATTCAATTTTACACCTTCTCTGTAAGCGGCCAACGCAGTAACATTATCATTTTTATAAAATGCAGCCTCTGCTTTAATAAAGTACAACTCTTCTTTTAAAATGTAAGGGAATGGAGAACCATCTTTGGTCCAGTATCCATTATACAAATTTGCAAAATCGTCCATGGTAGGCGCAACGGTACCCGGAACAGTTGGCCAGTTAGGAACAACTAGTCCTTCTGAAAGCCTGGCTCCATTATATGCACCTTTTACACCAGGACTAGTTAGCTTGTACAAACGCGGATCATAATTTAATCCGGGATCTCCAACAGTCAGGTATTTCATAAACAAATCTGTACTTACAGACGTATTTAAAATGTTAACGATATCAGCAAAGTTCCACTGTGGGTTTGGGATGGAAGGACCCCACATATTTTTTTCCCAGTCCCTGGTTGGTGATTCAGGGTATTTTAAGACGGCATCGGAGAATCCAGTTAAAGAAGCATTCACTGTTGATAATACAGCATCGTATCCTCCATCAAAATTAGCCGTATGCAATAATAATCTTGCACGTACAGCTTCAGCAAATGATTTCCATTTATTAAGATTTCCCTGGTAAATTAAATCTGCCGTAGCATTCATGGTAGGGTCTGAAGCACCGGATCTATTCAAATCTTCAATACCTTCGTTAAGTAGAGAAACTATACCGGCATATACTTCCTGTTGGGTATCGTACTTTGGATTATAACTGCCGGAATAAGCTTCTTTAAAAGGCATATCGCCAAATGAATCTGTTGCAGTGAGGTAGGAGAAAGCCAGCATAATTTTGCCGACTCCTTTATAATTATTAGCCCCGTCACTCTCTGAGCGTTCTATCATTCCACGACAGTTGCTACCAACATCGAAATAATGCCAACGCCAAGCACCCAATCTTGTAACATCATTATAATTCCAAAGCGCCTCAATTTTGCTTGTATTATATCTGCTGGTAATATAAAAGGAGTGATAAGAAGAATAACGTGCATGGGAATACAAATGATACGCCATATTTCCTAAAATTGCCGGAAGCCTCAGGCTTGGGGTTGTAGTAACCGGTTGAACCGGATCTATATTGATATCCAATTGTTTTTTGCAGGAAACCAGCAGAACCAGCAGCACAATTGGCAATAATTTAAACATCGTTTTCATAAAATAAAATTAAAACCCTACAGAGATACCTATTGAATATGTTTTCGATAATGGAATAGCGCCATAATCTACACCCATGGTGCTTCCGCCACCACCACCAGCATTAGGACCAGCACTATTGACTTCTGGATCGCCTCCAGAATAGTTGGTAATCAATATTGGATTTTGTGCAGATAGCTCAAGACTTAATCTTGACAACTTTAACCGTTGCGTAATCTTTTTAGGCAGACTATAACTAAAGGTGATGTAACGCACCCGGGCCCAATTGACTGTTTCAATAAAATTGGTGCCGACTGCGGCATAATTGTTTACAAAATAAGCATAAGTAAGCGGGACTTGTTTAGTGTTGCTGATATATGAACCATCATTTTGCAAAACCACACCATTAAAAGTAAAGTCTCGGTCTCTCCACTCTCCTACATCGGCAGCGCTACCTCTTGCAATCATTCCTAAACGTGTAGCATTATACACATCTCCTCCTAAGCGGAAATCCCATAGAAAAGAGAGTGAAAAATCTTTATAGCTGAATTTATTAAGCAGGCCCATATTTAATTTAGGCTCTCGATTACCTATATAAATGGATTGGCTCTCGCTGTTAATCACCGGGTAGCCATCGGCACCAATCACAGCATATCCTTCTGCAGTTCTTAAATAGTCTGTTCCTACAATGCCTAATACTGGCATATTGATCATAGATGCTGCTTTAGCGGCATTATAAGGCTGTCCAAAGGTATATGGGAATACCTCTATCTGACCTGGAAATTCCAGCATTTTAGAACGGTTACGCCATGCATTTAAAGTAACATTCCAGTTAAAATTTGCTGTTTTTACAGGTGTTCCGCCCAGAGAGAGTTCCAAACCTCTGTTTCTAAGTTTACCAACATTAAATGTTTGAATCACAAACCCGGTAGGAAGCGGAACCCTTGCTGTAACTACCTGATCATGACTTTCTTTATCATAATACGCACTTTCAATGGTTAGCCGATTTTTAAAAAGCCTCAATTCAAAACCAACTTCCTTTTCAATAGTTGTTTCATTTACCAGATTAATATTACCCCCAGTTGAGTTGTTTTGATAACCGCCACCAAGACCTGGATTGGCTTGCAGCGTAGTATAAGTAGCATAAATAGGTGCGTCCTTACCTACTTTGGCATAACTAGCCCTTAATTTACCAAACCAATCACTTTTGCTTTCAAACAATTCAGAAAACGTAAAAGCTCCAGAATACGATGGTGAATAAAACGACCTTGAATTGGGTGGTAATGTAGATGACCAGTCATTTCTACCGGTAACACCTATACTTAACAAATTTTTATATTCCAGTTTAAAATCACCATAAACTGCATAGCGTTGTCTTCTTCTTAGCCCTTCGCCCGTGATTAGGTTGGCTGGCGGAATATTATTCACGCTATAGATGTCGGGTACAATAAAACCTTCACCGGTAAATGAGTTTGTACTGGCCTCGAAATACTCTGAACTTGCTCCAAGAATTAATGTCGCCCTTAAATCTTTCACAACCTGTCTATCAAATGTACTGTTGAAAATATTGGTTTGATAAATATAATTCCCTTTTGTTTGATACAATCTTCCGCCAGTTATGTAACTACCCGGAGTACCAGGAACGGTAATGTTGCTGTAATCCTGATTATAATAATCCTGACCTATTCTATAAGATAAATTAATCCAATCGTTAACTTTATAATCAAGATTGCTGTTCACCACAATACGCTGGGTTTCTGTATACCGCGGGTTTTTCATGATGGACCACATTGGTGATATTCTCGCCGTTTCTTCAGATCCACTATTTTCATAATATTCGTAATATGGGTTCCCGTTATCATATTGATACCTGTTAATATCATACCGTAAAGGGTACATATAAATACTATTTGCATATCCTCCTGAACTGCCCCCTACAATTCCCTCTTTAATATTGTTTTTAATGTAATTGGCACTTGCTGTTAAAACCAGATTTTTAGCTATTGTAGCTGATCCTTTGATCAACATGGCGATTTTGTCACTTTCTGTATTGGGAATGATTGAGGAACCACCACGGTAATTACCGGACATATAATAATTAAATTTTTCTGCCCCCCCGTTTACGTTGTAATTTACATCATGCACCACTCCCGTACCAAAAAACTGACCCAGGTTGTCATAAATTGCCTCATCGCTTCTATACTTACGCCCCCATGATGAAATTGAACTTTCATCGAAGCCTGTACCTGTACCAGAAGTATAAATCTTTTGCTGTTTAGGCAAGCGTCCTACGGTTTCTATAAAGGACTTATAGGAGCCGTTTGATTGCAAACTACCTGCTTTCCCTTTTTTAGTTGTAATGATGATCGCTCCAGATGCCGCATCAATACCATACAACGCTGCTGCTGCTGCGCCTTTAAGTACAGAAATATTTTCTATGTCAGCCGGGTTAAAATCAGCTAACCTGTTCACTGTTCCATCGGAAGATGCATTGCTAACCCTAATCCCGTCTACAATCATAATGGGCTGATTATCTCCAGTTAAAGAGGAAACACCTCTTAGGATAATTTCAGATGGTAAACCTGGCGAGCCCCCTGAACTAGTAATCTGTGCACCAGCAATCTGACCTTGCAAAGCATTGATGATGTTGGGCTGATTGGCATCCCTCAAATCATCTCCCTTAACCGTTTGAACGGAATAAGTTAGCGTCCTTTTATCTCGCTGAATGCCAAGTGCCGTAACTACCACTTCATTTAATGATTTGTAACTGGTTTTTAGCTCCGCGTTAAGAATTGTTGAAGTGCCAACAGTTTGCTCCAGCACTTCAAACCCGATATAGGTAAAAACAAGCACATCCCCCTTATTCGCACTAATGGAATAAATTCCATCTGAATTGGTTTGGGTTGCAGATAAGCCGCCTTTGATTTTTACGGAGACGCCAGGAACAAATAGCTTGTCCTCGCTGGAGATTACCTTACCTGTCACAGTAATTTTCTGAGCCATTGCCTGCGAAAGCAGTAAAAACATACTCAGAAAAATAAAGAGTAATTTTTGTTTCATAAGTGATGAATTGGTTAGTATTAGGTTGTTTGTTTGTTCGTGATAAACTGCACTAAATAAAACGCAAATAACCGCAAATAATCAGAACTGCGGTAAATATATATAATATAATTTGGTTATTTTGCTTTCGAACAGCATATTAAAAAAGCATTTTGTAAAATTAATGTTGCAAAAAGACGCAAAAAACCGCAACAACACTATTAAAATTTTATCATTAAATTAGCCGAAAATTTAAAAATGTTAAAGAAGGAAAGACATGACATCATCATGCGACAGATCAATTTGCACAACCGTGTACTATCTTCAGATCTGGTAGAGCTACTTAATGTATCTGAAGATACCATTAGAAGGGACCTTCAGGAATTATCTGATCTTAACCAACTATCTAAAGTTCATGGTGGTGCTTTATCTAAATCCTATCAATCCTCCTTTGATGATACCGATATTTATGCTCGTGAGGCCAAAATCAGCATTGCGAAAAAAGCGACAAGCTTAATAAAAGACGGAATGGTTATAGTAACAGGAGGTGGAACTTCAATTATAGAACTGGTTAAGCAGTTACCTGAAAATTTACAGGCCACCTTTTTTACCATCAGCCCCTTTGTAGCCATAGAACTGGCAAAATATCCAAAAATGGAGGTTATTTTAATTGGTGGTAAGTTCTCTAAAAACTCTCAAATCACATACGGCGGTCATGTAATTAATCAGCTCTCAGAAATTAACGCCGATCTTTGTTTGCTAGGAACGAGTGCGATACACCCTAAAGACGGGCTTACAGATACGGATTGGGAAATTAACCAAATAAAGAAAACGATGTTAAGTACCTCAAGGAAAACTGCCATTTTATGTATCGCAGAAAAGCTAAACATATCCCTCAAACTTAAAGTGGCCTCTTTAACCAATATCCACTACCTGGTTACTGAACTTGACCCTAATTGTGAAGACCTGGACCCTTATAGGGTAAAGGACTTGCAGATCATATAATCCTTATTTAAACATGAGTTTATCCAGAAACAATTTAGCAAAAAATCTTATTTTAGTATAAATAACAAATTATAAGCAGATGAAATTTATCATTGAGATTTTATTAATGGGTCTTGTTTTATTACTAGGCGCCTATTTAGTGCCAGGGGTATCCGTTAATGGCTACGGTACAGCAATTATTGCCGCAATTATGATTGCTTTGGTTAATGCAACAATAGGATTTATATTGAGAATACTAACCTTGCCCATCAACATTCTTACGCTTGGGTTAGTCTCCTTCATTATTACCGTTTTAATGATTTTACTGGTATCGAACCTAATGTCCGGATTTGATGTGCGAGGATTCTGGTCCGCAGCTTTATTGGCAATAGTAGTTGCAATTCTTAAAGCGATTTTCGGCTCAATAGCTGGATTGGAAAGAAGATAACAAATAGTTCATGTTACCAGGCTGCGTCTGTCCATTCCTAAATAAAGTTTACGTAAGAGAGTTTTCAAAATAGAAAATGATTATGATAAATGAGAAGCCTAACAAAGGTAAGGGTGGGAGAAAAAACACCTATTCAGACAGTTTCAAAGTTCAGGTAGCCCTGGATTATTTAAATGGAAACTATAGCTACGCCCAGGTTGCAAAAAAATACGGTTTAAAAGAGAATAATGTTTGGTGGTTTGTATCTTGGTACAGAAAAAACCACGAAATTGTTATGCATGAGGAACCAGAAAAACCAGAAAATTCCTCTCCCGGCTCGGAAGACATCAAAACATTGGAGAAAAAGCTAGCTCTGGCTGAGATGAAAATTGCAGCCCTTGAGAAGGTCATCGCCATTGCCAATGAAGATTACCGGACAGATCTTAAAAAAAAGTTGCTACCAGGTGATCGCTGAACTTAGAGGGACGCGCAAATATTACAGTTTAGATAATCTTTGCGCAACATTTGGTTATACCAGGCAGGCCTGGTATAACCATCTAAAAAGATCTGAACTTCGGGTTTTTCAGGATCATATTGTGCTTCAAAGGATAAGGGAGATCAGAAAGGATCTGCCTAAAACCGGATGTATTAAGCTTTACAAGGAACTCAACAATGGCTTTCTACAGGCTTTGGGAATAACTATGGGCAGGGATGCTGTATTTGCTCTTGTGCGTGAGAATGGCATGTTGGTGAAGTCTAAGAAAAGACATGTGTCAACAACAAATTCATTTCATCGCTACAGGATACATCCTGATCTGGTGCAAAGAAAGGCCGCCCAGCAGGCAGAAGAAATATGGGTAAGTGATATTACCTATATCACTACGGTAACCGGATTCACCTATTTGTCCTTAATAACAGATGCGTATTCCAGGAAAATAGTAGGATACTATTTATCTAGGGACCTGAAAGCAGCAGGATGCATAAAGGCACTTAATCAGGCGGTAACAGCCAGGATATACCCTGAAAAAGCATTGATCCATCATTCTGACAGAGGTACACAGTACTGCTGTGATGATTATGTTTCGTTGCTCAGGAAAAAGACAATCCAGATCAGTATGACACAAACGGGAAGTCCTTATGATAATGCTATTGCTGAGCGCGTCAATGGAATACTCAAAGCTGAATTTGATCTTTATAAAACCTTTAAATCTCATAGCCAGGCAAGCGAAGCGGTAAACAGTGCAGTTTATAAATATAACAACTTGAGACTGCATGCCAGTTGCCAATATCAAACCCCTGAAATTACACACAGCAAAGAAAAAATAAACCTAAATCCTTTAAATCAAAGTTATGTAAACAAATATCAGAAAGAAAATATAGTATTGTAAACCAAATACAGTAATTACAAATTTCACAGTAAACTAATAGTAGTAATAAGACTTCTTAGTGTAAACTTATTCCAGTATAGGACAGTCCGGCATGCGTATATACCAACTTAACCATTGGCTTGAATCAACTTCGAGGTTGCTTAGGGGTTGAGTAACCTAAATGCCTTTCAACCTCGAAGTTGATCTGTACGTGATTCGAACGTGATTGCTTGATGGTATATACGCATGCCGGACGCACACACCGAGGAGGCTTTTGCCCCCATCACTATTTTAAAATTTCTCTGGAAATAACCAACTGCTGAATTTCTGAAGTACCCTCATAAATTTGAGTAATCTTAGCGTCCCGCATCAATCGTTCTACATGGTATTCTTTTACAAAACCATATCCACCATGTACTTGAACAGCCTCAACAGTTACTTCCATTGCAACTTTAGAGGCATACAGTTTAGCCATTGAACCAGCTAAAGTATAGGACAATCCTTGATCCTTTAACCAAGCTGCTTTATACACCAGCATTCGCGCAGCTTCAATTTTAGTTGCCATATCTGCCAATTTAAAGGCTATAGCCTGATGATCGGAAATAGGCTTACCAAATGACTTACGCTGCTTTGAGTAGTCAAGCGCCAACTCATAGGCGCCTGCAGCTATACCTAAAGCCTGAGCCGCAATACCAATACGACCTCCCTCTAAAGTCTTCATAGCAAACTTAAATCCAAAACCATCTTCACCGATACGGTTCTCTTTAGGCACTTTAACATCATTAAACATTAGCGAATGTGTATCGGAACCACGGATTCCCATTTTATTTTCTTTAGGGCCAACTGTAAATCCCTCCATTCCCTTTTCTACAATAAAGGCATTGATTCCCCGATGCTTTAAAGCACGGTCTGTTTGCGCGATAACAAGATAAGTGCTGGCAGTACCACCATTGGTAATCCAGTTTTTAGTGCCGTTAAGCAAGTAGTAATCTCCTTTATCTTCTGCAGTAGTTTGCTGAGAGGTGGCATCGGAACCCGCTTCTGGCTCTGACAAACAGAAAGCACCGATTTGCTGACCGGAAGCTAAAGGCTTTAAATATTTTTCTTTTTGATAATCTGAACCATATGCTTCTAAGCCGTAACAAACTAAGGAGTTGTTAACTGATACCACAACAGAGGCAGATGCGTCAATTTTAGACAATTCTTCCATTACCAGAACATATGAAAGCGCATCCAGACCACTCCCATTGTATTTTTCGGACACCATCATTCCTAAAAAGCCAAGTTCACCCAGCTTTTTTACTTGTTCTGCAGGAAATTTCTGATGTTCATCTCGCTCAATAACTCCAGGCTTCAGTTCATGCTGCGCAAAATCCCGCGCAGCCTGCTGGATCATCAGTTGTTCTTCGTTGAGTTGAAATAGCATAGTATGATTTATAATTAGTTAACCAAAGCTAGCTAATAATAACTAAATACTATGCAGCCATAGTAATATTTATACCAAAAGTCGGTTGTTATCGTCTGGAAAGACTAAGATTGGCACATATTTTTTAGCCTCTGCAATAGGTAAAGAGCCATAAGACATAATAATGAGTATATCGCCAACCTGAACTTTTCTGGCTGTTGCACCGTTTAAACAAACAGTTCCAGTGCCTCGTTCTCCCCTGATCACATAAGTTTCAAAACGCTCGCCATTATTATTGTTCACGATCTGTACTTTCTCATTTGCTATAATGCTTGCAGCATCCATCAAATCTTCGTCGATAGTAATACTGCCTACATAATGTAATTCGGCCTGTGTTACTTTAACACGGTGTATTTTCGATTTTAAAATCTCGATAATCATGGAGCAAAGTTAGCTAAAGTTCTGTGGGATTTATGTAAAAATGCGTTAGTTGAGAATTACGTTATCTATAAGGCGTGTTTCTCCAACTTTTGCAGCGACAAGCGCAATGCTATTTTGGGCCATCTTTTTATCTTCAGGCAGAAGCGTCTTCGTATCTGCTATGGTAAAATAATCAAGCTCTACTCCTGGTACACTATTGATGATCTGCTTTGCCTTTAGTACCAGTTGGGGAATAGTTTGCGACTCAAAGTTATCCTTTACATAATTTAATGCCTGACTAAGCACCAGGGCATTCTGCCTGTCGGAAGGGGAAAGATGAATATTTCTGGAACTCATTGCCAGACCATCATCTTCTCTTATAATAGGACAAGACACAATTTCTACAGGCATCTGGAAATGAGCAACCATATTTTGAATCATTAATACTTGCTGAAAATCTTTCTGACCAAAAAACGCTATATCAGGATTGGCTGCATCAAAAAGTTTTTTAACAATTTGGGTTACACCCTGATAGTGACCTTTTCTAAACTCGCCTTCCAATAAAAATTCTGCAGGTCCCAAATCAATATGCCAGCTTTCTGGCTGCGGGTACATCTCTTTTACCGAAGGCATAAACACATAATCGCAACCTGCTTCTTCCAGCATTTTTATATCATGCTCCAGGGGCCTTGGGTATTTTTCAAGATCCTTAGGGTCTGTAAACTGAGTAGGATTAACAAAGATGCTGCAAACCACTACATCCGCCAACTGTTTAGCCTTCTGGATTAGAGATACATGTCCACTATGCAAAGCGCCCATAGTAGGAACCAATGCAATTTTATGAACGGTAGATTTTATTGGCTGAAGCACTGACTTAAGTGCTGCAATTGTATTGATAATTTTCAAACTAACTGATATGGCTTTAAAAGCCAAAGTTGGTTAATTATAGTCAACCAACAAAACATTGACGTAATTATATTGATAAATTTGATTATTTTGCTTACCTTTGCCCCTTGATTATCTTTTCTTTAACATAATTTTATTTACGAATATGGAGATGGCAAAAACGAAGCTACTGATTGTTACACACGAGATGTCGCCTTTCCTTGAGCTCACTAAAATTTCAGAAATTACCCGCCAATTGCCTCAGGCCATGCAGGAAAAAGGATTTGAAATCCGCATTCTGATGCCTAGGTTCGGAAACATTAACGAAAGAAGGAACAGGCTGCACGAAGTTATTCGTTTATCCGGAATGAACATCATCATTGATGATAATGACAACCCCTTAATTATCAAGGTTGCCTCTATTCCTGCCGCTCGCATGCAAGTTTATTTTTTGGATAATGAAGATTATTTTCAACGTAAGTATGTTTTCAGAGACAAAGAAAGCAAGTTTTACGATGACAATGATGAAAGAATGATTTTCTTTTGTAAAGGTGCGCTGGAAACGGTAAAAAAACTTGGCTGGGCCCCTGATATTGTGCATTGCCATGGCTGGATGACTGCGCTGATCCCTGCATATATTAAAACTACCTACAAAAACGATCCTACGTTTAAGAATTCTAAAGTAATGTACTCTATTTATGACAACTGCTTTACCGAAACTTTAAACGTTGATTTACATAAAAAAGCGATTATGCCTGGCATGACCGCAGAGCACACCAAAATATTTGAAAAGGCAGACTGTAACGCATTGCATATGGGTGCTGTTACGTATTCAGATGCTATTGCTTTGGCTGGTGAACATATTGATGACGCTATGTTAAAATTTGTTAAAGATTCTAATAAGCCAACTTTAGCTTATAATTTAACCGAAAATTTTGAGAACTTCTACAGCATGTACGAAGAAATCTCAAATGAAGAATTGGTTTCAATAGCATAACTCAGGCCTTATTATTTTAAATATGAAATTTACAAAACTAGACTTATTGACCCTGTTGATAAGTCTTTTTCTTTTTGCATCTTGTGAAAACTCTAACACGATTGGACTGGATGTTGACCCCGCTACAGAGATACAGGGTAAACTGATAGACACCATTACAGTTAGTTCTAAAACTTTAACTGATGATGTTATTTCTACGATTGGGCTAACACGGTATCCTTTTGGTTATTTACAAGACCCGACTTTAGGAACTTCAGAAGCCAGCTTAGCGATGGCCATTAATGTACCTAGTACAAGTTTCCGTTTTGGTAAAAACGCAGTATTGGACTCTGCAGTTCTCGTACTTCCATACTCTACCCAATTTTATGGAGATACTACAATTTCCAGATATGCGGTAGAAGTGCATCAGTTGGCCAAAGACATTTCAATGGAGGAAAATTTCAAAAGTAATGTGGATTGGGCCTATGGCGATTTGCTTTCACAGCCTGCTTCCGGAAATGTAAATATCTTTAGAATACAACCAACAACAACTGTTAAGACTACGGACATTGTAACCGGCGCAGCAGATACGATTAAAACTGGCGTAGCACAGCTAAGAATTAAGTTAAATACTGCTGTAATGCAAAACAAGATTGTAAGTATTGACACCTTTAAATTAAACAACAGTGCGGCGCTTGCGGGTATTTTTAAAGGACTCCATTTACGCATCAATAAAAGCTTAAGTACAGGCACTGGCGGTATCATGTTTTTTGACATGAGCGGAACAAATTCAAGAATTGAGTTTTATTACAAAAGACCTAATGCCACAACTTCTACCAACATAGATACTGTAGCCTCGTATTTCCCTATCGCTTATGCATCTAACCCAGTTGCTGCTACTATCAAGCATACTTATACAACAGCAGTAAATGCGCAGCTTAACGACGTAAGCAACACACAGTACAATGTTACTTACTTACAAGGCCTTGGTGGTTTGAGAAACAAAATAACTTTTCCATATCTGGATAAGTTTTACGCAAATTTTGGAGTTAAAGCCGGCACTAAAATAATTGTTAATAAAGCTGAACTGGTAATTGATTTAAGCTCCGGAACAGATGTGACTCCTTTTACACCTGCACCAAGACTTGCATTATATCGTTATGATATCGCTGGTCAGAGAACTAACCTTCCAGACAATAGCAGCACTGATCAAAGAGCAACGGCTTTTGGCGGGTATTATGATGCCGTTAACAAGAAATATGTTTTTAGTGTAACCGCTTACCTTCAAGACTTACTTGATGGAAAACTTATAGATTATGGCACTTACCTTTCTACCAGTTCTTCAACTGAATTTAATGCAACTCCAGCACTTACTTCAAGTGCCAGATCAATCATCGGATCAAAAGCAAATGCGACTAATAAACTGAAGTTGAATGTATATTATACCGTAATCAACTAAGAAATTCCAAAAATAAAAAAGCCCCTCGCTAATCAGCAAGGGGCTTTTTTTGTTTACGAGCTTAGGTTATTATCTCTTTAGAATGGCAAATCGCCCGACAAATCACCCGGACTTGCAGTAAATTCATCTTCATTTTTTTGTGTTTGACCGACACCCGCCAATGGTTGAGCGGCGGTTTCAAAATCGCTTTTTCTACCAAGAATGGTAAAGTTTTCGGCTACAACTTCTGTAACGTACTTTTTCACCTTCTCCCTGTCCTCAAAAGAACGCGTTCTTAACTTACCTTCAACATAGATAAGCTTGCCTTTTTGCAGGTATTTAGAGGCTACTTCAGCTAAACCCCGCCAAAGAACAATGTTATGCCATTCTGTTTGTTCTACCCTTTTACCGTCTTTGTTGTAGGTTTCGGAGGTAGCTAGCGGAAAGCTGGCTACTGTTACACCTCCATCTAAATGCCGAACTTCCGGATCTTTTCCCAGATGTCCAACCAGAATTACTTTATTGATGCCTGACATATATAATTTATTATTTGGTTAAATAGAAGTTTAAAAAATCGGTGATCATTTTTGGCTGAGGAAGCTCCTCTAACTCTGACAGATCTACCCATTTAAATGTGCTATCGTGATTAAAGTTAAGGATATAATTCTCTAAACCAAAAAACTCGGCAAATATAGTTTGATGGGTGAGTAAATGCTTTACTTTCATGATTGGCTTAATAACAACGTTTGCACCAAATTTGTGTTTAACTTTATTTACTAAGCCAGCTTCAAAGAGATTATCTTCCTGCTCCGTTTCAATCATCGGAAAATCGTATAAATGCTGCCAAATATCCCCTGCCCCACGGTGATTTAGTAAAATTCGACCTTCTTCTACGCATATGAAATAGTTAAAATAACGATTTCGTTTGATCAGCTTTTTTAACTTAACCGGCAATTGATTTACCTGGTTATGCTGATAAGCATAACAACCTGACTGAACCGGACAGAGCCCACACACTGGAGATTTTGGTTTACATTGTAAAGCGCCAAATTCCATAATTGCCTGGTTATATACCGAAGCATCCTGACCTTCTATAAGACTTTGCGCGAGTGCAGAGAACTCCTTTTTACCAATGCTACTGTTGATGGGATGGTTAACCCCAAAATACCTGGACAACACTCTAAACACATTTCCATCCAATACCGCTTTTATCTCGCCCGAAGAAAAGGAAGAAATAGCTGCAGCTGTATATTCCCCTACTCCTTTTAACTTAATTAATTCATTATACTGTACTGGAAAAACACCATCATAAAGATCGTTAACTTGTTGTGCGGTGAACAACATATTCCTGCCGCGTGAATAATAGCCCAGGCCTTGCCAGAGTTTTAAAACCTGTGTTTCTGAGGCTGAAGCAAAGTCGCCCACCGTTGGATAAGCCTCCAGGAATTTATTAAAATAAGGAAGTCCCTGCTCTACTCTTGTTTGCTGAAGGATAATTTCAGAAAGCCAGATAACGTATGCATCCTTTGTTGAACGCCAGGGAAGATTTCGTTTATTAATTTGGTACCAGGAGATGATTTCATTTTGAAAATCCATGGTACAAAAATACAAGCTAATTGGTCGCTTTTTATAAAACTTGCAATTCCCTGATTGTTTGGGGCGCAAATAAATCATCTTTTATTTTCCTATCTCATTAAAAAGCAATACTTTTGCAACCCCAAAACACTTATAATATTCAAATAACAATAAACTAATAATAGAAAATATGACTAAGGCAGATATTATTTCAGAAATATCATCAAAAACAGGAATTGAAAAAGTAGATGTACAGGAGACTGTAGAGGCGTTTTTCAAAGTGATCAAGAGCAGTATGATCGGAGGAGAAAATGTTTACGTTAGGGGTTTTGGAAGTTTCGTAGTTAAAAAAAGAGCACAAAAAACTGCAAGAAATATCTCAAAAAACACGGCTATTATTATCCCGGAACACTTTGTTCCAAGCTTTAAACCAGCAAAAGTTTTTGTTGAAAAAGTAAAAAACAACTCTAAACAATTAGCTTAATATTCCAGGCATTACATGAAAACTAACACTCGTTTAAAACAGACAATTATTATAGGGGCAGTAGTGCTTCTTGTAGCATTTTTGTTTACGCGTGATGTTAAAAGTCTTGTAAAGCCGAAGGAGGAAACAACAAATGTTCCGGCATCCGGACAACTTACAACTTCCACAGCGCAGGAAATTAGCTTATCAGAAGTATCAACTACTGGCAAGAATGTAATTGGATCTGCACTAGCTACAGAGATTACCTCATTAGAAACTGCCTTTAAAGCAGCTTCTGATGAGGATAAACTTAAAGAAGCTCAATTGCTGGCCCAAAAATGGGACGATGTAGAGCAACCTGTTCCAAGTGCATTATACCTTGAAATTATAGCCAATAAAGAGGAAACCCTCAACAATTGGCTAAATGCGGGTCTCCGCTTCATGAAAGCTTATGATATTACGAGAGATAGTGTATTACAGCCGGCATTGTTACAAAAAGCTAACGCAGCCTATACTAAGGCGCTTAATCTTGATTCCACAAACACAGATGCGAAAACAGGTTTGGGCATTACCATTGTAAATGGTATGGGTATGCCTATGCAGGGTATAGCAATGTTGCTGGAAGTAGTTAAAAAAGAACCGAGAAATATTAAAGCAAATATGAGTTTGGGCACTTTTGCTATTAAATCGGGACAGTTTGATAAAGCGATTACCAGGTTCAACGATATTATTGCCATTAAGCCATCACCTGATGCTTATTTTTATCTGGCAACAGCATATGAAAACCTGGGCAAAAATAAGGAAGCTGTAAGTGCTTACTTAAATAGTAAGAAACTGGCTGCCAACCCAACTCTTTCTACTTTTATAGATAAAAGAGTGGCGGAGTTGAAAGAAAAAATTTAATAAACAGATTTAAAATATTTAAAAACTAAGATTATGCCAAGCGGTAAAAAAAGAAAAAGACATAAAATGGCTACCCATAAACGTAAAAAACGTTTAAGAAAAAACAGACATAAGAAAAAATAGTCTTTTTTATGTAACCGTACCAACAATGATATATACCTTGATAACTTCATGGTATATATTGTTGTTTGTACTGTTTTTTATAGTCCATGTATTAATAAGGCAGCAATGCCTTGAAATCTATAGCTTTTGGTAAAGGAATTAATTATCGATTCAACTCCTCTTGGAGTAACCATAGCTTTAATTGAAGACAAATACCTTGTAGAACTTCATAAAGAACGCATCAACAACAATTATGCTGTTGGAGACATCTATTTAGGCCGCATTAAGAAAATTATGCCGGGTTTAAATGCTGCGTTTGTTGATGTGGGATATGAGAAAGATGCGTTTTTGCATTATTTTGACCTTGGTCCGCAGGTACAGTCTTTAATAAAGCTTACAAAAATTAAGCGAAATGGTAGTGCTGGCGGAACACTTTTAGATAACTTAAAACTTGAAGCCGATATCAATAAGGCAGGCAAGATATCCGAAATTGTATCCAAAAACATGATCGTCCCGGTTCAAATAGCCAAAGAGCCTATTTCTACCAAAGGACCTCGTTTAAGTTCAGACCTTTCAATAGCGGGCCGTTATATTGTATTGGTCCCCTTCTCTAATGTCATTTCCATTTCCAAAAAAATTAAGAGCAATACAGAACGTAATCGCCTAAAAAAGATTATTGAAAGTATTAAACCCAAAAATTTTGGCGTTATCATCAGAACTGTTTCTGAAGATAAAGGAGTGTCAGAACTACAAAAGGATCTACTTGATTCTGTAGCTAAATGGGAGAATTTCATGAAAAAATTGCCCGATGCAGAACCTTCCAAACGTGTTTGGGGAGAAATGGATCGGACATCGACGTTAATTCGTGATATCCTGAGTACCGACTTTACTAATGTATATGTAAATGATCCCGGACTTTTCGACGATATCAAATCTTATGTTCATGAAATCTCTCCGGAAATGGAGAAGATCGTAAAGCAGTATAAAGGCAAAGAGCCTATATTCGAGCATTTCGGTATTGAAAAACAAATTAAAAACGGCTTTGGAAAAACCGTAAACCTTCCTGGCGGCGCCTATCTTGTTGTAGAACATACAGAGGCCCTTCACGTTATTGACGTAAATAGTGGCAACAGAACTGCCAGTAAAGAGAACCAGGAAGAAAATGCTTTACAAGTAAACAAGGAAGCAGCTAAAGAAATTGCACGTCAGCTTAGGCTACGTGATATGGGTGGGATTGTGGTCATCGATTTTATTGACATGCACAAACCTGTAAACCGTAAAATGCTATTTGACCATTTGCGTGACCTGATGCAACTTGACAGGGCCAAGCACACGATATTGCCGCCGAGTAAATTTGGTTTGGTACAAATTACCCGGCAAAGGGTAAGGCCAGAAATGAACATCGTGACGAACGAAAAATGTCCTGCATGTGGTGGTACCGGTGAAATTAAGGCTAGTATTGTTTTGATGGATGACATTGAGAACAACCTCAATTATATTCTTCAGGAACAAAATGAAAAAAATATTACGCTTTGTGTACATCCGTACATTGAAGCATTTATTAAAAAAGGTATTGTTTCATTGCAGTGGAAATGGTTCTTTAAATTTGGTCAGCGGATCAAAATAAAGGCTGTTTCATCTTACAACCTAACTGAGTTTCATTTCCTTTCATCAAAAGATGAAGAGATAAAATTATAGTAAGCCTATGTCTTTATCACAAGCCTGGTTCTATTTTAGAATCAGGCTTGTTTGTTTAAGGCCATTTTTGGGAAATATGTGGAAGAGCCGGCCCTATATCTGACACAATTGACTAAATTCGAACTTCTAAAAAATAAAACATTGGCTAAAACGAAATCAGCATTTTTCTGTCAGAGTTGTGGGTACGAATCTGCCCGATGGCTGGGCAAATGTCCTTCCTGCAATTCGTGGAATACATTTGTAGAAGAAATTATTGAAAAGGCCGAAGCCAGGGTACCAACCTGGAAAACTGCTAACGGAACCACCCGATCAAATAAACCCAGTAAGGTTAATTTGATTGTATCATCTGAAGAAAAGAGAATATTTACAGGAGATCAGGAACTTGACAGGGTTTTGGGCGGCGGACTTGTAACCGGATCCGTAACCTTAATTGGGGGCGAACCGGGCATAGGTAAATCTACCTTAATGCTTCAATTGGCTTTAAGTTTAAAAGGCAAAAAGATCTTATATATATCTGGAGAGGAAAGTGAACAACAGATTAAAATGCGTGCAGAGCGAATTACCAATACGCCTGATGCCGATTGTTACATTCTTACGGAAACCTCTACTCAAAATATTTTCAAACAAATTGAGGCTTTGGAACCGGAAATCATTATTGTGGATTCTATTCAGACCTTACATTCGGCACATATTGATGCTACGCCCGGAAGTGTATCACAGGTGCGGGAATGCACTGCGGAACTTCTGCGTTTTGCGAAGGAAACCGATACGCCAGTAATATTAATTGGCCATATTACAAAAGACGGAGCCATTGCAGGCCCTAAGATCCTTGAGCATATGGTTGATACTGTATTACAATTTGAAGGCGACAGACATCATATTTACCGAATATTACGTGCCATCAAAAACCGATTTGGTGCTGCAGCGGAGTTGGGAATTTATGCCATGGACAGTACCGGACTACGGCAGGTATCAAACCCCTCTGAGATTTTATTATCGCAAAGAGATGAAGAGCTTAGTGGCATAGCCATTTCGGCTACATTGGAGGGCGCCAGACCGATGCTAATAGAAACCCAGGCTCTTGTTAGCCTGGCAGCCTATGGAACGCCTCAGCGCTCTGCTACAGGCTTTGACACAAGACGAATGAATATGCTATTGGCGGTACTTGAAAAAAGATGTGGTTTCAAACTAAGTACGCGTGATGTTTTTTTAAATATTGCAGGTGGCATTAAAGTTGAAGATCCTGCAATAGATCTTGCAATTTTGGTGGCCATCATCTCCTCTCACGAAGACATATCAATTTCTTCGAAGAACTGTTTTGCTGCAGAAGTTGGGCTTTCCGGAGAAATAAGAGCTGTAAACAGAATAGATCAGCGCATTTCAGAAGCGGAAAAATTAGGCTTTGAACGCATTTTTGTATCAAAATATAACCTAAAAGGAATAGCGCAGGAAAAATATAATATTGAGCTTGTAGGGGTAAGTAAAATAGAAGATGTGTTCAATTTTCTATTTGGCTAACAACGAGAAGTATTTCCCCAAAACTACACGGAGTGTAGAAAAAAACACCCAAATAGAGTATCCCCAAAAAATCAGGCAGATACTGAAACCCATTTATAGTCAAACAATTCCTGTAGTTGTTCTCTGACGATTAGCTTGGGTACGAAATTTGAAAAGAGATTATTGTTCCAATCCGATCATGGGTTTTAACGTAACAATAGGGATGATTATCCTCGCTTTCGTAAGATTGCGAGGATTTTTTTATACAATTAATTGCTATATTTATTAAAAATATAAATATGATCATAGCAATAATCACCATCGCACTCTTTCTGCTAGTTGGAATAGCCATTTACAACTCACTAATTGGCAAGAAAAACCAGGTTACTAATGCATTTTCAGCAATTGACGTAATGCTAAAAAAACGGTATGATTTAATCCCGAATCTTGTTGAAGTTGTGAAACAATATTCAGCATATGAAGAAAACACACTTACAAAGATTACGGGTCTGAGGGCAAAAGCTGCATCAGGGACTTTAAATAATCAGGAAAAGATTGAGCTTGACAAACAAATTGGGTCTGCAGTAAATGGGATGATGCTTACCGTAGAAAATTATCCGGACTTGAAAGCCAACCAAAATTTTTTAAACTTACAATCTACATGGACAGAGAGCGAAGAACAAATTGCAGCTGCCCGAAGAAATTATAATGCTTCAGTTACAGCTTATAACGATGCCATTATGATGTTTCCTGGGAACATTTTTGCAGGCATGATGAACTACCAGCCCATTAATGTTATAGAAAACACCGTAGAAGAAAGGCAAAATATAAGCGCCAAGGACTTATTTAAAAATTGATGTCTCAGGATTATCACAGTCAGCCTGCATTAAATAATGTATTGCAGGAATTAGAGCTGGTACGGCTAAAAATTAAGTCTACCCGGGTTAAGGCAATTACATGGATTGCATTGGGCGCGCTTTACACTACCATTGCTTTTATAATTGGACTTGCCGTTATTTGGGCTTATCTCCCTGGCATCCTGACCTTAATTTATGGAGTCTATTTATATTCCTCAACAGCCACCTCCTTTTCGCAATATAAAAATGATTTTAAAAAACGTATAATAGGCACTGCCTTAAAATCAATTAACGAAAGTCTGGTTATAGAACCTAATACGGGCATGAGCAGGTCAGAATTTGTCTCTTCGCAGCTTTTCTCGCAAAATCCCGATCGATATAGCAGTGAAGACCAGGTAAGCGGGAAGGCAGACAAGACTTCATTTTACTTTTCAGAAGTGCATGCAGAATATAAAACTGTTAGTACAGATAGCAAAGGAAGAAGACAAGAATCGTGGCATGAAATTTTAAAAGGCATTGTCTTTGTTGCCGATTTTAACAAAGATTTTAAAGGCTTTACTATTGTGCGTCCTAAAAGCATAGGCAGTCAAATCACATCCTGGATTTCGAAAGCAATGCCCGGTATCTTTTCATCAGGCAACACCCTGGTTGTGCTGGAAAATGTTGCCTTTAATAACCTGTTTACTACGCATTCAACTGACCAAATAGAAGCCAGATACATTCTTACCCCGGCATTAATGGACAAGCTTTGTAGCCTTAATGATAAATGCAAATACACCATTTCAGTTTCATTTGTAAAAAGCAGCCTCTATATTGCATTTCCTCTGGATCATAATTACTTTGAACCGCCTGTGTACAAGAGCCTGCTCCTACCATCTTGTATAGAAGAAGATTTAAGTGTAATTCGTTTTATGCATGACATTATAACTGATCTGGATTTGAACACCAGGATCTGGAGCAAATCTTAAATCTGCATTTTGCGTATAAAAAAAGGCCCCGTAAGGGGCCTTTCACATATCTATTTACTTAAGTACATAGACTTATCTTTATATAACTTTCTGAAATATGGGTCTTCTAAATCTTTAATGAAACGAATTGCCTCACCTGTGGATTTCATTTCAGGACCAAGTTCTTTTTGAACTTCCGGAAACTTATCAAAAGAGAATACCGGTTCTTTAATTGCATATCCCTGAAGCTTACGCTCAATGGTAAAATCTTTGAGTTTATTTACCCCTAACATCACTCTTGCGGCAATATTAATGTAAGGAACATCATATGCTTTAGCAATAAATGGAACAGTACGTGAAGCCCTTGGATTTGCCTCAATTACATAAACCATTTCATCTTTAACAGCAAACTGAATGTTCAACAATCCAATTACATTAAGCGCCTTTGCTATCTTAATAGAATATGCTTCCATATCAGCAATCACCTTTGCCGACAAGCTAAATGGCGGCAATACAGCACTTGAATCTCCAGAGTGAATACCAGCAGGTTCAATATGTTCCATTAACCCAACAATGTGAACATCCTCTCCATCGCAAATAGAATCTGACTCTGTCTCTTCTGCTCTATCAAGGAAATGATCAATCAAAACCCTGTTTCCAGGAAGATCACCTAATAGCTTAACAACAGCTTTTTCCAGATCTTCATCGTTGATTACGATGCTCATACCTTGTCCACCCAGTACATAACTTGGGCGAACCAATACCGGATAACCTACTTCGTTTGCAACAACAATGGCCTCTTCAGCATTTTCTGCTACACCGTATTTAGGATAAGGGATTTCAAGTTCCTTTAATAAATCCGAAAAACGACCACGATCTTCTGCAACGTCCATATCATTGTATGAAGTTCCAATGATCTTAATGCCATTTTGCTCCAGCTTCTCAGCCATTTTAAGTGCAGTTTGTCCGCCCAACTGAACGATAACACCTACTGGCTTTTCAAGATCGATGATTTCGCGAACATGCTCCCAGAATACTGGCTCAAAGTATAACTTATCTGCCATGTTGAAATCTGTAGAAACAGTTTCAGGATTACAGTTCACCATGATGGCTTCAAAACCACTTTCTTTTGCAGCAAGTAAACCATGCACACAAGAGTAATCAAACTCTATACCCTGGCCAATTCTATTTGGTCCTGAGCCAAGCACAATAATTTTCTTCCTGTCTGACGGTGTTGATTCATTTTCTTCCTCAAAAGTAGAATAGTAATAAGGAGTTTTGGCAGAGAACTCTGCTGCGCAGGTATCCACCATTTTATAAACACGCTTAATACCGAGAGCCTTTCTACGCTCGTAAACTTCATCTTCAGAAACATTCCCTAGCAAATAGGCAATCTGCACATCAGAGAAACCTTTTTGTTTAAGCGTAAAGAAGAAGTCTTTAGGGATATTATTTAACGAATAACGTTTAAGTTCTACCTCCAACTGGACCAGCTCATGGATTTGAGCTAAAAACCATTTATCGATTTTAGTGACCTTACGAATGGACTCAAGAGGCACACCCATGCTCATCGCATCTTTAATCAGGAACAAACGGTTCCAGCTTGGATGCTCCAAACCATGCATAATCTCTTCAATACTTCTATTGTGCCTTCCATCGGCACCTAATCCTGCACGGCCTATTTCTAAACTCTGACATGCTTTTTGAAGGGCTTCAATAAAGCTACGGCCAATACCCATAACTTCACCTACAGATTTCATCTGCAGTCCCAGCTCCATATTAGCTCCTTTAAACTTGTCGAAATTCCAACGTGGAATTTTAACAATCACATAATCCAGAGTAGGCTCAAAATAAGCGGAGGTAGTTTTGGTAATTTGATTTTCTATTTCATCCAGATTGTATCCAATGGCCAGTTTAGAGGCAATTTTTGCAATCGGATAGCCTGTAGCTTTACTTGCCAATGCAGAAGAACGTGATACCCTTGGATTAATTTCGATAGCGATGATATCGTCATTATCAGGATTAACCGAGAACTGCACATTACAACCACCAGCAAAATTACCTATGGCGCGCATCATCTTGATAGCTTGATTACGCATATCCTGATAACAGGTATCAGACAGGGTCATTGCTGGGGCAACGGTAATGGAATCACCAGTATGAATACCCATCGGATCAAAGTTTTCAATAGAGCAAATGATAATTACATTATCGTTGCTATCTCTCAACAACTCCAATTCATATTCTTTCCAACCCAATACCGCTTTTTCAACCAATACCTCGTGAGTTGGAGACGCTTCTAAACCACGCATTAAAGCATGGTCAAACTCTTCCTTTTTATGAACAAATCCACCACCAGATCCTCCAAGTGTGTAAGAAGGACGGATAACCAAAGGGTAACCGATTTGCTGTGCAGCTTCTTTACCCTCAAGAAATGAGTTGGCAATTTTAGATGGAGCAACGCCCACACCTATATCTACCATTAACTGGCGGAATGCCTCACGGTTTTCTGTTTTTTCAATGGCATCGATGTCTACACCAATAATCCTTACACCATACTTTTCCCAAATTCCACGTTCGTCAGCTTCTTTACAAAGGTTTAATGCAGTTTGGCCACCCATAGTTGGCAATACCGCATCAATTTTACGCTCTTGTAAAATCTGCTCAACTGAATCAACTGTCAATGGCCATAAATAAACATGGTCACCAATAACCTTATCGGTCATGATTGTTGCAGGGTTTGAATTGATGATGGATACTTCAATGCCTTCCTCTTTTAAAGATAAGGCAGCCTGGGATCCTGAATAATCAAATTCACAGGCCTGGCCTATAATAATAGGTCCGGATCCGATAATTAATACTGAGCGTATGGAGGTGTCTTTAGGCATATTGGCTTTAAAATTTAGCGCGGGAATTTCTATGCTTTAGAGAGAATATCCCGACTGTTCTGTCGGGATGCAAAGTTACGCTTTTAGAAGATACAAAAGCGAGGTTTTTTAAAAAACACTTTTAATTTAGATAAGCCTAAAGAATTGAAGTCATATAACAGTCAGAAATACCGATTGTCCAGTACCCTCTTGTACTAGTGCGCCACAATCTTCGTTAAATAATCAGATTACCAATGGAGGCATCAGTACTTCATAATAGTTTGTTTGGTTTATACCGGAAGGGCGTAGTTTCCCTTCCGGATTTTTTTGTGTTACATTTGGCATATGCTTAAGAAAATAGCCATTGTTGGACCAGAAAGTACAGGCAAATCAACCTTAACACAGCAACTTGCCAGACATTATCAAACTTTGTGGGTAGCGGAATATGCTCGATACTACTGTGAACATTTGACCCGAGATTGCACCCTACAGGATGAAATTAATATGTTTCATGGACAGATTGCACTGGAAGACTCAATAGTGGCCATTGCTGAAAAAGATTTTATCTTTTGTGACATCACCGTATTAACTGTAAAAATATTTTGTGATGATGTATTTGGAGGCACCCCTCAAATGGTATTGGATGCAGTTAAATCTAAAAAATATGACCTCTACTTATTGATGGATATTGATTTGCCATGGCAAAATGACCCATTACGTGGCTCGGCCGGTAGACGAGGTCATTTTATGGAGGTATGGAAAAAAGAATTGGAGGGTTTAAATGCAAATTATAGAATTATAAGCGGGATAGAAGACAGGCTGATTAATGCTATAGAAACTGTGGACACCTTTTTACAATCTCACTAAATATCTTTGCTAGGCGATTAGAATATTATTTCTACATTTGCCACATCAAAAGGGGGTGCCTTGTTTGTATAAACACAAAAACAGGCTGAGAACATACCCAATACAATTGCAAGCAATTGTATGCACCTGATCTGGATAATGCCGGCGTAGGGATGGAATATGGAGTTTAACTGGACTGTAAGTGCCCCTTACTTACAGTGGTTTAACTAAAAAACAAAACATTGAAAAAATTAATCATTGCACTTTCAGTGCTGCTTGCGCCAGCCTTGCTGAACGCTCAAACTAAACCTAAGGTTAAAATAGCCCGGGACACTACCACAACACTTGACGAAATTATTGTAAAGTCTACCAGGGCTACTGAAAAATCTGCAACTACCTACAAAAATTTAAATAAGCAGGAAATTGAAGTTAACAATTTTGGACAGGATTTACCATTCTTGCTTAATAATACTCCTGGAGTTGTAGTTACATCAGATGCCGGTGCCGGAGTAGGTTATACCGGAATCCGGATTAGAGGAAGTGATGCAACACGTGTTAATGTAACCATTAATGGCATTCCGTATAACGATAGTGAAAGTCAGGGTTCGTTTTGGGTAAACATGCCTGATTTCGCATCATCTGTAGACAATATTCAAATCCAACGTGGGGTAGGAACTTCTACCAACGGTGCGGGTGCATTTGGGGGTAGCATTAATATACAGACTACTGCCACTTCTGCCCAACCATATGCAGAATTAAACAACTCATTTGGCTCGTTCAATACCTGGAAAAACACCGTTAAAATAGGAACGGGGCTAATTAATGATAAATTCAGTTTTGACGGCCGTCTGTCAAGAATTAAATCTGACGGATTTATAGACCGTGCCGCTTCAGATCTAAAATCATTTTTCCTTTCAGGTGCTTATTATGGAAAAACAGATCTGTTGCGAATCAATGTTTTTTCAGGAACTGAGCGAACTTACCAAGCCTGGAACGGTGTACCGGAAGCAAAATTAAGAGGTGATGTTACTGGGCTGAATACCCATTATAATAACAATATCGATTATCTCTACTATACTCAGGCAGACCGCGACAACCTCTTTAGTGCTGATAACAGAACTTATAACCAATTTACTTATAAAGATCAGACCGACAATTACTGGCAAAATCATTACCAGGCTTTGTATGCTAAAGAGTTTTCTGAACAATTTTCATTTAATGCAGCTCTGCACTATACCGACGGAAAAGGTTATTTTGAAGAGTTAAAACCAAAAGCAAAGTTCTCGGCTTACGGACTGCCAAATCCGGTAATTAATGGCTCTGCTTTAACAAGGACAGACCTGATACGCAGAAGGTGGCTGGATAATGATTTTTATGGCGCAACGTATGCTTTCAACTATCAGCCGCAAACCAACCTAACTTTTACACTTGGTGGTGCTTATAATGAATACAAAGGCAAGCATTTTGGTCAGATTATATGGTCTCAGGTTGCCTCTACATTAAATAATGCTGATCATTATTACGACAATAAGGCAAACAAAACTGACTTTAACATCTACGGAAAAGTAAATTACAGCCCTGTAGATAAGCTTAGCCTCTTTGCAGACCTCCAGTATAGAAAAATTGACTACAGCATCAACGGGACTGAAAAAAACATCAATTTATTAGCCATAAAAGACAATCTGGACTTCTTTAATCCTAAAATAGGATCTACTTATTTCATCAATCCTTCAAGCAATGTTTATGCTTCCTTAAGCGTGGCTAATAAAGAACCGAACAGGGACGATTATATCAATACTGAGCCGGGGATAAGTCCTAAAAAAGAACGTCTGAACAATGTTGAAACCGGCTACCGTTTTAAAAACAAAGCGTTTAATGCAGGTTTAAATTTATATGGAATGTTCTATAAAGATCAATTGGTAGTAACTGGAAAAATCAATGATGTAGGCGAGTACTATCGTCAAAATGTAGATAAAAGTTATAGAATTGGAGCAGAGCTCGATGCTTCTTATCAAATTAGCTCCAAACTAGCAATTAATGCTAACGCAGCGCTGAGCAAAAACAAGGTAAAAAACTTTACTGAGTTTTTCGATGATTACGACAATGGTGGTCAACAAACTGTTAATTACAGCAGTACTGATATCTCCTTTTCACCAAACCAGGTTCTTTTCGGAGAAGTGGTTTACAAACTGTTTAGCAACTTTGCTGTAGCGCTACAAAGCAAGTATGTAAGCAAGCAGTACATGGATAATACTCAAAATGAAGGTAGAAAGTTAAATGCCTATTGGGTTAACAATGCTCGCTTAGGTTATGACTTTAGCTTTAAAGGAGTTAAGAATGTTAACCTCGGTGTATTGGCTAATAATTTACTAAACAAGAAATATGAGAGCAATGGATATACTTATCGCTTCTTAAGTGGAGGCGATGTATATACAGAAAACTTTTATTTCCCGCAGGCGGGTACTAACTTTTTAGTATCATTGAACGTTAAATTTTAATTCACAAACCCTCATTGGTCCAGGTCAATGAGGGTATATATTTCTACAATGAAAAAGTTCATAGAAAAACTCCACTTTATTACACACGATATTAAACAGCATACACATATAGAACAGGCTCAAATTGCCTGTGAAGCTGGTGCAAAATGGATTCAGTATCGTTGTTTAACTAAAAGTGATGAAGAACTTTTAACTGATATTCATGCAATTGCTGAGATCTGCGACGACTGGGGTGCTACTTTGATTGTAACAGATCATATCCATTTAAAAGGCCAGGCAGATATACAGGGCTTTCACATTGAAGATATGGATGCTGATTTTGAAGCCTTAAGACTTCAACTTGGAGAAGAATTTACATTGGGTGGATCTTCCAATACCGTTGAAGGCTTAATTAAACTTGCAGCGAAGGGAGTAGATTATGCTGGCTTCGGTCCTTTTAGCGTAACTACCACAAAACCTAATAATGCCCCACTGTTGGGTATAAAAGGTTATGAGGATGGCATTGCCTTATTAAAAGCAGAAAATATAGAATTACCTATACTGGCGGTTGGCGGCATAACAGAAGCCGATATAGATGCCTTAATGGAGACTGGAATATTTGGAATAGCCGCTTCTTCGGCAATAAATCAGGCGCCAGATATGTCAGCGGCCTACCTCGCATTTTACAATAAAGTGAAATAGGTACTTTCAAAAAAGGCTACATTTGTTCAAATCATTTTCTTTTGGACACTCCTGACATTACAGAAAAACACGATTCTTATGCGGCTTTGCGGTATAAAGAATTTCGCTCTTACATGGGCATGCGCTTCTTTTTCACTTTTGCTTATCAAATGCAGGCCGTTATCATCGGTTTCCATATTTATCACCTCACAAAAGACCCGCTTGCATTGGGCCTTGTTGGCTTATGCGAAGCTATACCAGCGATAGGGATCGCTTTATATGGCGGATACGTAGCTGATAAATCAGAGAAAAGAGGCTTGCTTCTTAAAATTTTTATCTGCGTATTTATATGTTCGCTGGTCATGCTGGTATCAACAGCGCATCAAATGCGACCATATATCCCCGAGTCTTACATCGTACCTATCATGTATCTTATGGTTGCTATCATTGGCTTTGCAAGGGGTTTCTTTAGCCCTGCAAACTCTGCATTGATGGCACAAATTGTACCTAAAGCCTTATATCCAAACGCCAGCACATGGAACAGCTCATCATATATGTCTGCCTCTATAGTGGGGCCTGCCGCGGGCGGACTCATTTATGGATTTTTTGGAATTACTGTTACGTATATCATCATCCTGCTTTTTATATTTATCGCTCTCATTTGTATCTTCTTCCTTAATAAACACGAAGCACAATACATTCCAAAAGAAAGTATATATGATAGCTTAACAGAAGGTGTCCAGTTTGTATTTAAAAACAAGATGATGCTAGGTGCCATGAGCTTAGACTTATTCTCCGTGTTTTTTGGCGGTGCCGTTGCGCTGCTCCCAGTATTTGCCAATGATATTTTGAAGGTAGGCTCAGAAGGATTAGGATTTATGCGCGCAGCGGCATCAAGTGGTGCCGTAATTACCATGCTTGCCATGGCACGTTTCTCTCCTATGAACAAACCATGGCGCAATTTATTAATTGCAGTTACTGGATTTGGGACCAGTATCATCTGCTATGGCCTTTCCAAAAGCTTTTACCTCACCTTATTTTTTCTGTTTATGGAAGGTGCATTTGATAGTGTAAGTGTAATTATACGCTCAACAATTATGCAATTGCTAACACCAGACCGTATGCGTGGCAGGGTCTCTGCGGTTAACAGTATGTTTATTGGTTCTTCAAACGAAATTGGTGCGTTTGAATCGGGCTTAACGGCAAAGCTGATGCGCACTGTTCCTGCCGTGGTATTTGGCGGTTGCATGACCATTGCAGTGGCAGGAATCACTTATTTAAAAACCAAGCAGTTTACAAAAGTGACCCTGCAGGACATGAACGAGCAGACTAATTAGTCTCTACCCGTTCGCCTACTTGCTGGCGCCACATCGCATAATACAGACCTTTTTCTGCAAGCAATTCTGCATGTTTTCCTTGTTCAATAATACTACCTTTTTCCAACACGAAAATACGATCGGCATGACGAATGGTAGAAAGCCTGTGAGCGATCAATATGGTCATGTGGCTGGTTTGATCAGAGACCTCCCTGATCGTTGCTGTAATCTCTTCTTCTGTTAATGAATCTAATGAAGATGTTGCTTCGTCAAACACCAGAATATCTGGTTTACGTAATAGCGCACGCGCAATAGACAACCGCTGTTTTTCACCACCAGATACTTTAACGCCACCCTCGCCGATCACCGTATCTAAACCATTTTCTGCTCTGGCCATCAAATTTTGAGATGCAGCCTGCTCCAGTACCTTCAAACATTCTTCATCAGTAGCACCCGGCCTCACAAACTGGAGGTTTTCCCTTATCGTGCCGGCAAATAACTGGGTATCCTGAGTAACAAAGCCAATCCGCTCACGTAGCTGATCCAAGTCAATATCCTTACTTGAGATATCATTATATAACACATTACCTTCTCCTGGCTGATACAAGCCTACCAAAAGCTTAACCAGTGTGGTTTTTCCAGATCCTGAGGGACCAACAAAAGCGATCGTTTCACCATTGTGGGTATTAAAACTGATCTGGTTTAAAGCATTGAATTTGCCCGTAAGGTGTCTAAAGCTAACGTCTTTAAAAGAAAGCGCAGTGATTTTATTTAATTTAACCGGATTTACCGGTTTCTGATCAATAGGTACATTTAAAATTTGTTTAAAATTACCTAATGATACCTCCGCCTCTCTCCAGGCCAAAATTACATTACCAAGCTCCTGTAATGGCCCAAAAAGGAAAAAGGAATAAAACAAGAAGGAGAAGTATTGCCCCGGAGAAATGGTATTTTCAAAAATCAATATTAACAAAACTACTACCATAGTACTTCTAACAAAGTTTACGGTTGTACCCTGCACAAAACTCATGCTGCGTACATATTTAACTTTGCGCAGTTCCAGTCCTAAAATTTTGTAGGTTGTCTTGTTCAGACGCTCTATTTCCTGATTTGCCAGGCCCAGACTTTTTACCAACTCAATATTTCTTAAAGATTCAGTAGTAGAGCCAGCCAACGCAGTAGTTTCTGAAACAATACTTTTCTGTATGGTTTTAATTTTACGGCTCAAAAACCAGCTGACAAAGCTGATGATCGGTATGGCAGAAAAATAGATTAACGTTACTTTATAACTAACCGCAGCGGAATAAACGATGACAAACACCATCCCAATTAAACTAACGAATAAAATACTGATAAATGCAGTAATGAATTTCTCGCAATCTAACCTTACCTTTTGTAAAATACCGAGGGTTTCGCCACTTCGTTGATCTTCAAAAACCTGATAAGGCAGCTCCAAAGAGTGCTTTAAACCGTCTGCATACATTTTTGCACCTACCTTTTGCACAATAATGCTGGTAAAATAATCCTGGAAATTTTTAGCAATTCTGGAAACCATTGCAGCACCAACGCCCAAGCCAACTAATCCCAGTACTCCCCATATGTACTGACTGCGCTCCAATGCGTCCTTTTTCTCTATAAAACGATCTACGATTCTTCCCGTAATATAAGGATCGAGCAGAGAAAAACCGATGTTAACCGCAGCCAGGAAAAGCGCCAGTACAACTACCCACTTGTATTCTTTTAAATATTGTATTAATAAATTCATTGGAAAATTTTGGAGCACAAAAATAAACAAAGGGAATGTAGCTATGGCCACATTCCCTTTAATTTACAAGTATATTATAAACCGAGGTTTAAACTGTCATGATATCTTTCTCTTTTAACTCCGCGTGCTTATCAACCTTAATGATATAAGCATCAGTTATTTTCTGAACTTCTGCTTCGCCCACTTTAATTTCATCTTCGGCTACGCTTTCTGCCTTCAGTTTTTTTATCTTTTCATTGGCATCTTTACGGATGTTACGTACTGTAATTTTTCCTCTTTCCGCTTCTTCTTTAACCTTTTTTACCAGGTCTCTTCTACGTTCTTCGGTCAAAGGAGGTACTACAAGTCTAATTACTACACCATCATTTTGAGGATTAATCCCAATATTAGCCTCCATAATGGCGCGTTCAATAGGAACCAACATATTCTTCTCCCATGGCTGTACAATCAGCGTACGTGCATCTGGAGTAGTAATACTTGCTACCTGGGACAAACCTGTAGAGCTACCATAATAATCTACATATATTCCTTCAAGCATACCTGCAGAGGCCTTACCAGCACGGATTTTGGTCAATTCATTTTCACAATGATCTATCGCCCTATCCATGTTAGCCTGCGCATCCTGAAGTTGTTTCTTTATGAGGTCATTCATCTGTATAATTTTTGTGCAAAAATATAAAAAATATTAAAATCAGCCTTTAACAAGTGTACCGATGTTTTCTCCCTGAGCAATCTTCATGAAATTACCATGCTTATTCATGTCAAAAACAATAATAGGAACCTGATTTTCCTCGCAAAGCGTAAAAGCCGTCATGTCCATTACATTTAAGCCTTTCTCATATACCTCTTTAAACGTAATTTCTTCATAACGTGTTGCAGAAGGATCTTTTTCAGGATCAGCAGTATAAATACCATCCACACGTGTTCCTTTAAGTACAACATCAGCTTTAATTTCAATTGCCCTTAATGCTGCTGCCGAGTCTGTTGTAAAATATGGATTACCGGTACCTGCACCAAAAATAACCACTCTCCCTTTTTCAAGGTGACGTACAGCACGACGACGGATAAAAGGTTCGCAAATCTGTTCCATTTTTATAGCTGTAAGCAAACGGGTTTTTAAGCCTACTTTCTCAAGGGCATCCTGCAGTGCCATACTGTTAATTACAGTAGCAAGCATGCCCATATAATCAGCCTGAGCACGGTCCATACCAGATTTCTCCGCACTCAATCCTCTAAAAATATTACCACCACCTATTACAATGGCTATTTCTAATCCCTGATCGTGTACCGCTTTGATGTCCTCAGCGTATTGTTTAACGCGTTCGTTGTCAATACCATATTGCTTTTCGCCCATCAGCGATTCACCGCTTAATTTCAGTAGGATCCTTTTATATTTCATGACTTCAAAAATAACCATTTGTTTTAATTATACATCATAAAAAAAGCGGATGCCCAATGGACATCCGCTTTTGTATACGAATTTGTATATCTGATCAGATTAAGAACCTAACTGTACACGTTTGAATGAAGTAACCGTTAAACCTTTAACCGTATTATCTAAGAATTTACGAACATCTACTGAACCGTCTTTTACAAACTCCTGGTTTAATAAAGTACTGTCCTTGTAGAATTTATTCAATTTCCCTGCAGCAATTTTTTCAACCATTTCTTCTGGTTTGCCTTCTTGACGGATTACATCTTTGGCAATTTCAATTTCGCGTTCAATAGTAGCAGGATCAACACCGTCTTTATCAACAGCAACCGGGTTCATTGCAGCAATCTGCATGGCAACATCCTTACCAGCTTCAGTAATATCTACGCCATTAGCACCTTCAAATACTACTAAAACGCCCATTTTACCATTAGAGTGGATATAAGAAACGATTTTTTCACCAGATACATTTGCATACTCCTGAATAACGATTTTCTCTCCGATTTTACCGGTTAGTTCAGTAATCGTTTCGGCAACTGTACGTCCATCTTCCAAAGTAATTGCTGATAATTCTTCAACAGATGCAGGATTGTTGGCAACTGCTGCTGCCAAAACAGCCTGAGCTAGATTACGGAAATCTTCAACTTTAGAAACTGGCTCAGTTTCACAAGCTAAAGCCACTAATTTACCATTTGTACCATCCGCTGAAACATGGATTGATACAAGACCTTCAGAAGTAGCATTACCAGAACGAGCGGCAGATACTTTTTGACCTTTTTTACGCAATAAATCAACTGCGGCTTCGAAATCGCCGTTAGCTTCTACTAATGCTTTTTTGCAATCCATCATACCGGCACCGGTCTGTTGGCGTAATTTGTTTACATCTGCTGCAGTAATTTGTACTGACATTTTATTTTCTTTTTAAGTTTTAAATAAAAAAATTATGGGTTGTACGTTGATTGTTGTAAGTAAAACCTGCAACGCACAACACACAACCCAAATTATATTAGTTACGCTTCGCTGGTACCTTCTTCGGTATCGGCATTAACTTTTCTTCTTCTCTCACCAGGAGCAGCAGCTTCAGGTGCATCAGCAGCAGCTTTAGCAGCTACAGCTTCTTTTTCAGTTTCCTCGTCTTTTTCACGTTTGCGCTCATCTAAACCTTCTTCAATTGCTTTGATAATTACATCGGTAATTAAAGAGATAGATTTAGTAGCATCGTCATTCGCTGGAATAGGGAAATCGATGTTAGATGGATCAGAGTTGGTATCAACCATTGCAAAAGTTGGAATGTTTAATTTCAACGCTTCGCTAACAGCGATGTGCTCTTTTTTAACGTCAATTAAAAAGATTGCAGCAGGTAAACGGTTTAAATCCGCAATACCACCCAATAAACTTTCTAATTTAATACGCTCACGTTGGATCATCAAACGCTCTTTCTTAGAAAGAATTGAATATGTTCCATCTTTAGTCATTTTATCGATGTTAGACATCTTTTTGATTGACTTACGTACAGTTTGGAAGTTAGTTAACATACCACCTAACCAACGTTCAGTTACGAAAGGCATGTTTACTTTTTTCGCTTGTTCAGCAACAATTTCTTTAGCTTGTTTCTTAGTTGCTACAAATAAGATCTTACGACCTGATTTTACAATCTGTTTGATTGCTGAAGCAGCTTCTTCAGTTTTTGTTAAAGTTTTGTTTAAATCTATAATGTGAATCCCATTACGCTCCATAAAAATGTATGGTGCCATTTTTGGGTTCCATTTACGGGTAAGGTGACCAAAATGTACACCTGCATCCAATAAGTCTTGATATGTTGTTCTTGCCATTGTGTTGTCTCCTTAAGATTAACGTTTACTGAATTGGAATTTTTTACGAGCTTTCTTACGTCCTGGTTTTTTACGTTCAACCATGCGCATATCACGGGTCATTAACCCTTTAGCACGTAATGCTGGTTTTTTCTCAGCATCTAATTCAACAATAGCTTTAGCTATAGCTAAACGAACAGCTTGTGCTTGTCCTGTAATACCACCACCAGTAACATTTACAGTTACATCATACTGACCAATAAGTTCTGAAACTTCAAATGATTGGTTAACGATGTATTGTAAAGGTAACGTTGGAAAATATTCTTTATGGTCTTTACTGTTAACAGTAATAGTACCGTTGCCTTCTTTCATGTAGATTCTTGCAACAGCAGTTTTTCTTCTTCCTGAAGTGTTTGTAACTGACATTTCTTTCTTCCTTTAATTAAAGTGTAATGGTTTTTGGTGATTGTGCCTCGTGTGGATGCTCTCCACCTGCATAAACGTAAAGATTGGTGTATAATTTAGCACCAAGTTTAGTCTTAGGTAACATACCACGAACAGCTTTCTCGATAACACGTGTAGGATGTTTCGCCAATAACTCTTTAGGAGAAATGAAACGCTGACCACCTGGATATCCTGTATAAGATGTATACACCTTATCGTTCATCTTGTTTCCGGTCAACTTAACCTTGTCTGCATTGATAACAATAACGTTATCACCGCAGTCTACGTGTGGGGTGTAATCAGGCTTGTTTTTACCACGGATGATCATTGCGATCTTCGATGACAAGCGCCCCAAAATCTCGCCTTGTGCATCAACAACAACCCACTGTTTGTTAGCAGTTTTTGCATTGGCAGAGACAGTTTTGTAACTTAACGTATTCACTTGCTTGTATTTAATTTGTTAAACAATTTTGTATTCCCCTAAAATTTTAGGGACTGCAAAGATAGATAGAAATAATTAAACATCAAACAGTTGCTCTATATATTTTTAATTATTCAGTCTTTTCTGGCAATTAAACTCAAGATAACCTGAAAAAGCAATGCCACACTAAATACAAAGCTGTAACAGTAAAGCGTAATCAGTCCCAAACTACTATAGCCGTGCAGCATTGCAGCTTGTATCAAAACAATACCGCTATACAACAGAAATCCAGCAGCAAACAAAACTGGTATTGCTATAAACAGTTTAATGATTGGCCAATAAGCCACATCCTTTCTATCCAATAATAAACAAGCGCAGCAACCCATTACCACCAACATCCCAATAATGGCATAACCACTACCATTCTGCAACCAAATTAATAAGTAAAGCACCGATAAAGCGATATTAATATAGACCACTATTTTTAACATATCATTCTTCAATTACATTTTGAAAGATAATTTTCATACTCAATTCAAACAATAAAGAATACGGAATTGTTAACTTCTTAATTAAAACAATTAGATCATGACAAAAGAAACAAAGATAGTAGCAGGTATATTGGCAGGAGCAGCACTTGGCGCTGCAGTAGCACTTATTTTATCAACAGACAAAGGCGACGATATTAAAGGAAGCGTTACTGACTGGTTATGTGATCTTTTAGATTCTTCTAAAGATAAAATTTCTGACTTAAGTGACTCCGTTAAAGAGACCATATCCAAAGTTCGCGCCTAAAGCTGCTAAATGAAAATAGCATTTCATGGCGCTGCACGTGCGGTAACTGGCAGCAAACACCTCATTACACTCAGTAATGGCACTCAAATTTTATTAGATTGCGGCATGTTTCAGGGCATGGGAGAAATAACTGATAAGCTAAATGGCCGCTTCGGCTTCCATCCATCATCGGTTAATTACATGATCTTGTCACATGCCCACATCGATCACTGCGGCTTATTGCCAAGACTTGTTGCGGAAGGTTTTACAGGAACTATCTATTCTACCCCCGCAACAATGGATCTGGCACGTATCTTATTACTTGATTCTGCGAAAATACAGATGCAAGATGCAGAATATAGTAACAGAACACTAAGAGAAGGAGAGGATATAGAGGAAGCACTCTATACAGAAGACGATGTAATCAAAACCCTTAGTCAATTTAAAATCATAGATTATAATGAAGACTATGAAATCGATAACAGAATTACCCTTCGTTTCACTGATGCAGGTCACGTTGTAGGCAGTGCAGCGGTACATCTAACCATTTTAGATGAAGGCAAGGAAACGAAAATTACCTTCAGTGGTGATGTAGGCCGATACAGTGACCTTCTTTTAAAAAGCCCCCAAACTTTTCCTCAGGCCGACTACATTTTACTTGAATCAACCTATGGTGATTCCTTACATAAGGACCTTGAACCCATACAAGATCGGTTGCTTGAAATTATTAACCATACCTGTATGGTCAAAAAAGGCAAAGTAATTATTCCAGCTTTTAGTGTCGGGAGAACACAGGAATTACTATATGCATTAAATGGCCTTGAGTTAAAGGCCAAACTGCCTGACATTGCATTTTACGTAGACAGTCCACTTTCAATTCAGGCCACGCAAGTTTTAAAAAACCATCCCGAAGTTTACAATAATGGTGTCAAAGAAACGCTCAAAGTAGATGATGACATTTTTGCTTTTAAAGGATTAAAATTTATTCAAAGCATCGAAGAATCTAAATCCCTGAATAACGACACAAGACCCTGTGTAATTATATCCGCATCGGGGATGGCGGAAGGCGGAAGAATAAAACACCATATCCGAAACAACATCAGCAACCAAAAAAACACCATTTTAATGGTAGGCTATTGCGATCCAAACTCCTTAGGGGGTAGGCTCCTGGCTGGTGACAGATCCGTTCAGATCTTCAAAGATGATTACACTGTTGTAGCGGATGTAGAATCGATCCGATCAATGAGCGCCCATGGCGATTATGAGGATTTATTACATTTCATTTCTTGTCAGGATCCAGAACAGGTTAAACAGGTGTTTTTAGTTCATGGCGAATATGATGTTCAACAGAAATTTGCCCAGCGCATTATAGACAAAGGGTTCAAACACGTTGCCATTCCAGAATACCATCAGGAATACGAACTTTAACAAACAATAGCTTATGGATTATATAGACAGCATTTTCGGGCAGCCCATACCATCCTTCCTGCAAAATATCATACTTGCTGTAGTTGCCATTGGAGCTGGGCTATTATTATCCTTTATTTTCCGCAAACTTTTCCTCCTGTTTTCTAAATATTGGCTTACCTTTCTTATTGGCTCAGTCATTAAAAGGCTTTATACTCCTGTAAAGCTTTTCGTCCCGCTCTTGTTGCTCAACATCGCCATTAACTTCATGGAAATGGACAAGGTTTATTTTATTCAACTAAACCGAAGCATAGAAATTGCACTTACTATTGTATTTGCGCTCATTCTGGTCCGCATCATCAAAGTGATGGAAGACTATGTGTATCATAAATACGACTTCAATAAAGAAGACAACTTAAAAGAGCGTAAAATAAGGACTCAATTGCAGTTCTTAAGAAAATTTACCGTTTCTCTAATTGTCCTAATCACAGCGGCCATTGTATTAATGAGCTTTGAAAACATGCGTAAAATTGGCACGGGATTACTCACCGGAGTCGGTATAGGTGGCATCATCATCGGCTTCGCCGCACAAAAGTCACTTGGCAATCTTCTGGCGGGCTTTCAAATTGCCTTCACCCAACCCATCAGGATCGATGATGTTCTGGTGGTAGAAGGAGAATGGGGCCGTGTGGAGGAAATCACCCTCACTTACGTGGTTCTCAACATCTGGGATCAACGCAGGCTAATTCTGCCCATTACCTATTTTATAGAAAAACCCTTTCAAAACTGGACAAGAGTATCCTCAGAACTTTTGGGCACAGTTTTCCTTTACCTGGATTATATGACACCTATCAGTCCGTTAAGGGAAGAACTAACCCGTCTGTTAACCAATCACAGGCTTTGGGATAAACGCGTAAATGTAGTGCAGGTAACAGACAACAAAGAGAACAACATTGAAGTAAGACTCCTGATGAGCGCCAGAAGCTCTTCTCAGGCATTTGATTTGCGTTGCGATGTGCGGGAAGCAATGATTGCATTTATCCGTGAAAATTATCCGGATAGTCTGCCGAAAACCAGATTGGAGTACAAAGCAATTCCATAGAATTTTTACCTTTACCCTATGGATGTTTTTGGAGAAGCCTTAAAAGATGAATTTACAAATGGTGGAGCAGAAACTTTGTGGCTGCATAATTCATATGGAGAGCCAGAAGAAATGCCCGTTGATATTTTCTTTAGAACAGAAACAGACATGCCAGATCTGGAATATAAGGCCTTAGAAATGTGCCATGGAGACATTCTTGATGTTGGTGCTGGTGCAGGAAGCCATGCGCTTGAACTTCAAAGCCAGGGCTTTAATGTTACGGCATTAGATCTGTCTCCGGCAGCAGTCATGATTATGAAACAACGTGGTGTAAAAAACGTAGTTGAACAAGACTTAAACCAATACACAGGAGGGAATTTCGACACCATTCTACTTTTAATGAATGGTATAGGTATAACCGGAACTTTGCAGGGCCTCAAAGCATTTTTGCTCAAGGCAAAAGAACTGATCAAACCAGATGGCCAACTTATTTTTGACAGCTCAGATATTGCATACCTATACCAAAATACACCTAAGCCGTTAAATAAATATTACGGAGAAATAGCCTACCAGTACCAATATAAAGGCCAAAAAGGAAACTGGTTCAACTGGCTCTATATAGATGAGCACAGCCTTATTTCCATTGCAGAAGAATGCGGATGGAATTGCGAGATTGTCATGGATGATGGGCAAGATCAATACCTTGCCCATCTCACACTTTAGCTTAAGCCTTTTCTTCCCAAATTGCTGCAATGTTTATAATAGTTTGAACGGCCTTTTCCATATCCTGTAAAGAAACCCATTCTTGCTTGCCATGAAAAGCATGTTCTCCGGCAAAGATATTTGGACAAGGTAAGCCCATAAGTGATAAGCGAGAACCATCAGTCCCCCCTCTTATACTTTGGTTTATCGGCTTAACACCGGCACGCTCAATTGCTTCTATTCCATATTCAATTACCTGTGGATATTGGTCGAGTACACTCTTCATATTGCGGTACTGCGGACTAATCTTAAGCTCGTAAGATGCATTAGGATAATCTTTAATTACAGAATGAACCACCTGATCTAAAGTTTTTCCATGTATAGCTAATAAGTCATCATCAAAATCACGAAGTATAAAACGCGCTTCTGCCTGTTCTACATTCCCTTGTATGCTTACCGGATGAATAAACCCTTCCTTAAGTTCGGTAGCTTCTGGCGTCAATCTGTCCTTTGGTAAAGCATCGATAATGCCACACAAAATTTTTATGGCACTTTCCATTTTTCCTTTTGCAAAACCCGGATGCGAACTCACACCATTGATGGTGAGTACCGCTCCATCCGCAGAAAAGGTTTCATCCTCAATAGAGCCACAGGTTTCACCATCTATAGTATAGGCAAAATCTGCAGCAAGTCTTTTTAAATCAACATTGTCTACCCCTCTTCCCACCTCTTCATCAGGCGTAAAAAGAATTTTGATCGTACCATGTTTAATATCCGGGTTTTCCATCAAAAAAGCAGTAGCTTCCATAATTTCAGCCAGTCCAGCTTTATTATCTGCCCCAAGCAAAGTTGTGCCGCTTGCGGTTACAATGTCATTGCCAATTTGATGCTTCAAGTCCTTATGCTCGGCCATTTTTAACACTACAGTCTCGTCGTCAGGCAAAACCAAATCCTGCCCCTGATAGTTACGATGAACAATAGGCTTAACATTTAAGCCGCTGCAATCAGGCGAGGTATCCATGTGTGCGCAAAAACAAATTACAGGAACTTCTTTGTTAGTATTGGCAGGAATAGTTGCATACACATAACCATATGGATCAAGCTCAGCATCTGCAATGCCCATTTCCAGTAATTCAGCAACCAGCACTTTCCCTAAATTCTTTTGCTTTTCTGTTGAAGGCGAAGATGTTGATAAAGGGTCCGATTGGGTATCTATTTTAACATACTTTTTAAAGCGTTCTGCAAGGGATTCCGTTTTATTTTGATAGTTTAGCATAATAATAGTAAAAATGTAAAGGTAGATAAATGAAATTAACACTCACAAGCATACTGGTACTTCTGAGCATATTCTCAGGTTTCTCACAATCCAATTTTTATAAATTAGGGATCGGTAGCGGTTTTGGCACCACACATTCTTTCACAGATGTAGAAAAATCAGGTAATGGCATTTCGGTGTATGGTACCGCAGATTACTTTTTCACACCCTTTATTAGTATGGGTGTAGAAGGACAAATCGGTCAGATTGCAGGAGGTGATGTTTTTACAGATTCCAGAAACAGAGAATTTTTAAACAATTATAAATCCTTTACTTTTAATGGAAAACTATATCTGGGAAGCATCATCAATTACGATTATAGCCCAACGGCAAATTTGTTAAAAGGAATATATGGAGGAACCGGTATAGGTCTCATCCAAAATAAGATCATCGCCATCAACAGGAGAAATACTTACGCCAACACCACCTCTCCCGGACAAAATAACTCGTTCAATATTCTCGTTCCATTAAACCTCGGTATAAATGTCTATTTAGCCGACAGGCAGGGCGACTATCGCTATGTCTTAAATTTAAACCTTCAGGGCAATCTAACATTTGGTGAAGGATTAGATGGCTACAACGATTCATCTATACGCTTCAGCAATAACCGTCCAGATGCTTATAGCTATATAAGCGTTGGGTTTAAGTACCTCTTAGGTCCTATGGGCCTTTCCATGAAAACATTTAGACGCCCATAAATAACAAATTTAGTATATTAGCCCTACATGATACAAGAATATTTAAGTGCAACTCCAGTAGCCTCAGTCATTTTCCTTTTTACAATAGTTACCAGCCTTTATGCATTTAATGACCCCTCCTTGTATGGAAAGTTTATGCTGCATCCATATACCGTATCACGTAATTCCAAATTATATACTTTCGTAACCAGCGGACTGATCCATGCCGACTGGATGCACTTGTTTTTTAACATGTTTACCTTTCATGCCTTTGCTTTTGCCCTGGAAGAGCGTATTGGCCACTGGCAGTTCGGTTTACTTTATATTGTGGGCTTAATTTTAAGCGATGTTCCTTCCGTAATTAAACACAAGGATAACTACGGATACAACAGTCTTGGCGCATCAGGAGCCATCAGCGCAGTATTGTTTAGCTATATTCTTTTCAATCCTATGAGTTTAATTGGGATTTTTCCACTGCCTTTTCGTATTTACGCCATAGTATTTGGCTTCCTTTACCTGGTGTATTGCTGGTATATGTCTAAAAACTCGCGAGATAACATCAACCATGATGCACACTTATTTGGTGCACTAACAGGGCTAATCGTTACTATAATTTTAGTTCCGGGAATTATTCAGAATTTCCTTACGCTCTTAACCGGCAAGGGGTAAACAGGCAGGATCGAAATAGCTTAATGGTGCATAAGGATCTTTGATGATCTCAAAAAGCGTATGCCCCCAGGGTTTCCAAAAATTTTCTAACACCTGCCCATATGTTTTATGCTGCCACACATCAAAAAGAGGTTTATTAAACGTTCCTTTTAATGGCATCGCATCTATATATATAGACCCTTCTACCGGCATAATGGCATATTCCGGAAGTCTGTTAAAAAGATAGGCCGAATAAAAAAACCGCGCACAGAGCTCTTCAAACTGTTGTTCAGAAAGTGGTTTATCTTTTATTTCATCCAGTATCTCCTGGTGATATTTTTTATTGGTTCCATTGTCCTGCAAACAGGCTATGATGCCAAAGTCTTTGAGTTTCAAAGAAAAGGTAAGCGTATTGATTTCATCACGAAAACTAAAATAATGATCGGTTTGATCCAGTGGTACCACCACGATAGACCATGGTGTAAAATCTTCAAAAACCACATCCAAGTAAATACCCTGAATCATGGTATTTAAATTCCCAAACTTATGCATCAAACCTTGAGACATGTTTATGCCATCTCCACTAAGCTGCTGTTGCCTAATGGCACCAACCATCTCCACATAGATCAAACTGTACATAAATTTGCCTATCCACCTAAAAAGGTCCTTCTCCTCAATTTTAGAAACGCCGGCATAACCCTCTCTAAAAGCCTGGGCCATCTTTTCTTCCAGTGGGTTCACAAAATGATGAAGCACTTCTTCATTTACGGGCACTTTCAATGTATTGTAAGCGCGGACACTTTCATCCAGCAACTTAATTTGTTCATTGCCACTATAATTTGCTACTTCTAATAACCATGCAGGCAATACAGGGCTTTCTACAAGTGCAGTTTTAAAGGTATCACCACTCAAGAAGCATGTCTTGTACTTAAAATCAAAGTTTTTAAAAGGCTGGTAGATGGAACTGTTCATAACGCCGATAAAATTAGGTATATTATCTTTACATTAGCAGAAGCATACTTTTTTTAACCTTCATATTACTATAGCCGCTATCATGCAAGCACGTTACATTTCTTTTAATCTGGAACTTAAACATACCTTTTCAATTGCCAAATTTTCCAGAACCAACACCCCTTTACTACTTTTAAAACTCACTTATAAAGATGGTGTTATTGGGTACGGAGAGGCGTCAATGGTTCCTTACATGGGCGAGAATTATGAAAGCGCAGAGGCCTTTTTAGCCAAGGTGGATTGGAGCAGGTTTGAGTTTCCTTTTGATTTTAAAGAAATCATAGCCTATCTGGATAGCCTGGCGCCGGGTCATCCCGCCATAAAAGCAGCGATAGACATTGCGCTGAACGACATCAACGGGAAGTTACGGCATAAACCCTGTTATGAAATCTATGGCGCAAATCCAGAGAACATGCCCCTCACCTCTTATACCATAGGCATTGATACACCAGAAGTGATCAGAGAAAAGGTTGCTGATGCAAAAGGCTTCAAAGTATTAAAGATTAAGTTGGGGCGTGACAATGACAAAGAACTAATCAACACCATAAGAAGCATCAGTGATTTGCCCTTATATGTGGATGCCAACCAAGGCTGGAACAATCGAAAAAATGCAATAGAAATGATTTATTGGTTGCATGACCAGGGCGTTGTACTCATAGAGCAACCTATGGATAAAGCAGACCGTGAAGGAAATGCCTGGTTAACCGAAAGAAGCCCAATTCCAATTCTAGCCGATGAAGCGGTACAGCGCCTGGCTGATATGGACAATTTAAGAGGAGCTTATCATGGTATAAATATCAAATTAATGAAAAGCACGGGGATGTATGAAGCACATCAGATGATCCTTAAAGCACGCTCTTTTGGCATGAAAGTTTTAATAGGCTGTATGAGCGAAACCTCTTGTGCTACCCTTGCAGGAATAGCTTTGGCTCCATTATGCGATTGGGCAGATCTGGACGGGCCCTGGCTTACAAAAAACAATCCGTTTACCACCCCAGAGATGATAAACGGAAAGTATGTATTAAAGAATATTCCAGGCCTTGGACTGGAACAAATAGAAAATGCTAATTTGTTTTATCCTTAATGGATTGCTGAAGGTCTTTAATCAACCTGATCTTTAAATAAATAAAAAAGATTGCTGTTGCCACAAAAAGGGCAACAACGGGATAATTATCATTTTCAAGCCCTTTTTTCAAGCCTACTACAGACACAATCATGCCAATGTAGAAGAAAACATTAAGTGCTATTTTCTTTTTCATCTTAGTATACTTGCATGTCAGGATCAAACGCTTCCTGCCAGGCCAATATGCCTCCTTTTAAATTGTACAGGTTAGTAAAACCATGCATTTGCTCTAGTTGCATTACAGCAGCAGCGCTTCTTTTGCCACTTCTGCATTGCATAATTACGGGCTTATCTGTAGCAATTTTTTCCACCTCAATTAAAATGCCTCCCAATGGAATATTCTCACCGTTAAGGTTCGAGGTCTCATATTCAAAAGTTTCCCTAACATCAATCAGTTGGAAATCTTCATTATTGTCAATTTTATGCTTCAGTTCTTCTACGCTTATTTCTTTCATTGCTTTCTTTATCGTCTTGTTTATGACAAAGATAATGATTTAAAATAAACGGCGAAGCGCTCATAAAGCCCAGCGCAATGAAGAATACTGAATAATGCCGTATGGTAAGCAGTAATTGACATGCAAATCAGCTACTTCTTGTAACAAAGCAGCATAACGCGCGTTTAATAGCTGGTTAATTAAAAACTGCTACATATCATGAATGTAATCTCCCGTTTTTTCTGGTTCTGCGCCGGCGTACACCTCAATACATTAAAAAAACACCCTACAGAGTTTAACAAATACATAGGCATTGGCGCCACCATTTTCTTCACCGGCTTGTTTGCAGCACTATCCGGCGGATACGCCATATATTTTGTTTTTAAAGGAGATACAGCCGCAGTTTTGTTTGCTTTATTTTTTGGTCTGCTTTGGGGCCTGGCCATCTTTAACATGGACCGCTATATCGTCTCCAGCATCAACAAAAATGCAGGTACCGGCAAGCAAATCTTACAAGCAACGCCCAGAATTTTACTGGCCATTATGATCGGAATGGTTATTTCGCGCCCTTTAGAACTCAAGATCTTCGACAAAGAAATCAAAGAACGTCTTAAAGTCAGTTACCTCAACAATCAGCAGTCTAAAATTGATACATTAAATAAATCATTTTCCAACAAATACACCATTGAACTGGCCAAATTACAGGATGCAAAACGTCAGCGAGATTCAACCGAAGCAGGAATTAAGAGTGACCGGGAAAAGCTCAATTTTGAGATTTTTGGTAATAAAACGGCAGAAACATCGGGTATCATGGGCTATGGGCCTTATGCAAAAAGAAAAGAAGCAGAGCTTAAGCAAAGGGAAACGCAACTTGACACATTAAGTGCCGAAGTAAGGAGAATGGAGCGCTTTGTAGACGACCGCAAGGAATTTGATGGATTGTTATCTGAGCGGCTTTATACCACCAAGCAATTAGATAGCCTTGCCAATGTAGCAGGCTTTGCCGATAGAAACTGGGCACTGGGACAGTTAAGTTTCAACACCAATGGTACACCAGATGTGAATACCTCACTGGCCATAACCTTTATTGGCCTGCTATTTATCTTTTTTGAATGCCTTCCGGTTTTTGTCAAGCTCATGAGCGCACGCGGTCCATATGACCGTTCTGTTTACAACCTTGAAGCCACGCAAATTCACGAATCAGAAAAAGAAATGCAGTATGAAGTTGCGGTTATAGACAACATCCATGAGACCCGCGTAAGTACCGAAACTGACAAACGCAAAGAATTGATTGTCAAAAAAGCCGCGCATGACTTAAAAAATCACGACTTTAACGCTTAATTTTGCTTACTAACTTACAATCATGAAGAAACTATCACTTTACCTCCTATTTGCCCTGCTTATCACTGGGCAGGCATCTGCGCAAAAAATTAACAAAATCATCAATAAAAAATACGTAGACAATCTTATAAAAACACTAAGCAGTGACGACATGCAAGGCAGGGCAACGTACAGTCTGGGCATTGATAAAGCAGCAAGTTTTATCGAAGGAGAATTTAAAAAGATCGGGCTTCAACCACTTCCAGGCACTACAGGCTACAGACAGAACTTTCATAAAGATTCTACAGATAAACGTCCGTTATTCAATGTGGTCGGTACAATTCCTGGTAAATCTAAAACTAAAGAAATGGTTATCTTTTCCGGGCACTATGATCATCTGGGTATACTAAAAGCAGATGGCCAGGATAGCATTGCAAATGGTGCTGACGACGATGCCTCGGGCATTACAGCCATGATTGCCTTAGCAAAATACTACAAGAAACTTAACAACAATGAAAGAACACTCATTTTTGTTGCCTTTACAGCAGAAGAAATTGGCGGCTTTGGCTCGCAGTATTTCTCAAAACAACTTAATCCAGATGATGTTGTAGCCATGTTTAACATAGAAATGATTGGTAAAGAAAGTAAATTCGGTAAAAATGCTGCTTTCATTACTGGCTACGAACGTTCCGACTTCGGCAAAATACTTCAAAAAAACTTGAGCGGCAGTCCCTTTTCTTTCCATCCAGACCCCTATCCGCAACAGCGATTGTTTTACAGAAGCGACAATGCTACACTGGCTGCTTTAGGCGTTCCAGCCCATACCATTAGTACAGACCAGATAGATACAGACCAATTGTACCATTCCGTTAAAGACGAATATAGCTCACTCGATGTAGATAACATCCTATCAACTATCAAGGCCATAGCACAGAGTGCCATCACTATTGTACAAGGTACAGACACGCCAACAAGAATTCCTAAAAGAAAATAGCTTATATAGCTTTCACCATTACATAATCATTCATAAAGAAACCGTTGCCAATCTCAATGTCAACGGTTTCTTTTATTTCGAAGCCCGCTTTCAAATAAAAATCCCTTGCGGCATTCTCCCGGTTAACATTTAACTCCAGCGTCTTACCTCCACCATTACGCACTTTGTTTACCACTTCGTTGATCAATAATTTGCCTACTCCTTTACCATGCGCTTCTGGAAGCACATAAAGCTTATGGAGTTTGTAACTGAAGTTTTCAGGATCTGTTAGCGAGTAGGATGCAAATCCGAGACTCTCCTCATTATCCTCTGCAATAAGAAACAAATAACCTTTCATCATTTCCTCTAGCAGTACCCCGGTATTATACATTTTATCCAGCATATAATCCACTTGCTTCTGCCCAATAATCGGCAAATAAGTTGGCTCCCATGTTCTTCTGGCCATCACTTGTATATCGGGAATATCATCTTCCTTACCTTTTCTTAATGTAATCATAAACTCAGCAATAGTATATAAAAGTACAATAGTATAAATTATACTGATGTTCTTTTCATCAAACTGTAGAGAAGTGCAACACACTAAAAGTATAGCCTTAAAATAATCCTTTAATAACAAGATAGTTACCAAAATAAGGGTTTAATGGCATGGAGCTTGCGTTTTTGGCTTTCATAACATCACCTAATTGAAATACGTAATCAAATGAGAAAAAACACTCTACCCAGTTTACTCTGCCTCTCCATTCTAATTATCGCAGGCACAACATCCAAAAGCTTTGCTCAGCAGGATACCATTCCAAAAGTTACAAAAAAACCAGACTCAGTTCCCGCTCCAACAAAACCTGCAGCAGCAGCTAAAGACAGTTCGGTTACACCAGTTACACCTGTTGCCACACCAGCGCCAACAGTACAAGATTCCGTAAAAGGTACGGTATTTGACGCTACTGGTCCTTTACCAGGGGTTATTGTTTCCGTGAAGGGCACAGATGCCAAAACAGGCACAGATGCACAAGGTCGCTATCGCATCGCCGCTTCCGGAACCTCTACACTTATCTTTTCTTTTGTAGGCTTTAGTCCCAAAGAAGAGCCGGTAAAGAACCGCAAAACAGTTGATATCCTACTTCAAACACAATCCAAAGTTTTAAATGAAGTTCAGGTTGTAGGAACCGGCTACGGAACGGTAAACCGGTCAAAACTTACAAGTTCTGTGTCAAGCATAGGTGCCGGACAAATCAAAAATGAAGTACTACCCACCATTTCGCAAGCCATCCAGGGCAAAGCGGGAGGTGTTCAAGTTACTCAAAAATCAGGCTCGCCTGGTGGTGGACTCAACATCAGGGTACGGGGTACCACATCCATCAATGCCAGCTCAGACCCCCTTTACGTAGTTGATGGAATACCAGTAAACAGCACCACCAACTTTACAGGAGGTAGCGATTTCAACTTTGGTGGTGGAACACAAGGGATTAACATTCTCGCCTCCATAAACCCATCAGATGTACAATCGGTTGAGGTTTTAAAAGATGCAGCCTCTTCTTCTATATATGGAGCCAGAGCTGCTAATGGGGTTGTCTTAATTACAACTAAAAAGGGACAGGCCGGAGCCAGTACTTTTAGCTTTAATGCTTACGAAGGTTTTTCTCAAGTACCCAATGAACGCAAGTATAAGTTTATGAATACGGCAGAGTATCAGGACTACATGCGTGATTTCTATCAATACATGACAGATAATGCCGGAAATCCTACACCAATGGCACCACCGGCCTCCATATTAGCCAACTCCAATATCAATACCGATTGGCAGAATGAGATTTTCAGAACAGCCCCAACAAGGAATTATGAACTTTCGGCAAGTGGGGGATCTGATAAAACTCAATATTATACCTCTGTAGGTTACATGCGTCAGGGTGGTGTAATTCAAAATTCCGATTTCAGCAGGATCAGTGCACGTTTAAATCTCGATCACCAACATAGTGAAAAACTGCGTTTCTCTGCCCGTATTAACTTAACCAGAGCATTAAATGACAGGGTACAGGAAGAAAACTCTAAAGAGGGCTCTACAAAAAACGGGATCGCTGCACCCCCAAATTTACCAGTATACAATGCAGACGGATCCTATGCACTAGACCAGGTTACACTGAACCGGGAGAATCCTATTGCAATGCTCTTACTACCCATAAATAAAGCTGAAACTTTCAGAGTACTGGCCAGTACTTCTGCAGAGTATAAGTTTATCCCTCAGCTTACCTTAAAAACCAGTTTTGGGGCAGACATGAGTTATATAGACGAAACATTTTTTATGCCTCCTAATGGCATCCGTGGCTTTGCCAGCCAGGGTGGTATAGGGGCACAACGAAATACACGGGACCAGCTTTGGATCAATGAAACTACCCTTACCTATGACAATGTATTTGGCAACCATAGCCTTAATGTTTTAGCCGGCGGATCATTGCAAGGCTCAAAAATTATATTTGTAGATGCACGCCGATCTAACTTTCCTTCAAACGACATTGAATACATTTCTGCTGGTGGAACGCTTACAGGCGCTAATTCATATCCCGAGGAATGGAGTATAGCCTCCGCATTTTCAAGGGTAAACTATGATTATAAGGGTAAATACTTGCTTACGGCAACTCTAAGGGTAGATGGTTCTTCCCGTTTTGGCTCCAATAGCCGCTATGGTACATTCCCTTCCGCTGGTGTGGCCTGGCGCGCATCTGATGAGGATTTCTTAAAAACTTCAAAGGTCATCAGCAACCTTAAATTCAGGGCCAGTTGGGGAGTTACCGGTAATCAGAACATCCCTAATTATGCCAGTTTTTCATTATACAGCGGCAGTAACAATTACTTAGGAAACTCAGGATATATTCCAAATGTTCTAGGCGATAAAAACCTTAAATGGGAAACAACAGAACAGAAAAACTTTGGTCTTGACCTCGGATTGTTTAACAACCGCATTTCCATTTTAGCTGATTATTACATCAAGAATACCTCAGATCTGCTTGTAGGTATTGCAACACCAGGAAGTTCCGGCTTTTTAAGCAGATTCACTAACGTTGGTGAAATCCAGAATAAAGGTTTTGAGTTCGAATTGACCACCAAAAACTTAACTGGTGAATTTAAATGGAATACTAGTTTTAACATGTCCTTTAACAGGAATAAAGTGATTTCCCTTCCTGGCGGCGAGTTATATGGTGGATTAGGAAACCTAAACATTGCCAGAGAAGGATTGCCTCTTGGAACTTTTTATGGTTGGAAAATGCATGGGGTAAACCCTCAAACCGGACTGATTGATTATGTTAAACAAGACGGTTCCCTGGGCACGCCAACAGATGTGGCCGACCGGGTGATCATTGGAAATCCAAATCCTGATTTTTATGGAGGTATCACCAATACTTTTCAATATAAAAATTTTGATTTCAGTGTTATGGGGCAATTCTCTTATGGAAACGATGTATTCAACTACAACCTGGCAACAGGACTTGGTGGCAGCAGCTTAAGCAGCAATGGCTTTACCGACTGGACCCGCCGCTGGAGAAATCCCGGTGATGTTACAGACATTCCCCGCCCTACGCCAAACAGTTTTGACAACTCAGCAGTTTCAGACCGGTTTGTAGAAGATGGATCATTTTTTAGAATTAGAAATATAACCCTTGGTTATACCCTCGGCGATAAAGTTGCACAAAGCTTAAAAATAAAAAGCCTGCGCATCTATGCCACCGTCCAAAATGCCTATGTATTTACCAAATACAAAGGATATGACCCTGAAGTAAGTTCAAACCAGGGAGGTGCAAATCAGGGGTTAATTTATGGTTATGACTATGGAAGTTACCCACAACCACGAATTATGACTGCCGGTGTTAATCTAACTTTTTAAGCCAACTCTTTACACATTTACACATGAAAACGATTATCAAATATATTCTAGCCGCCACCGTTATACTGAGTGTTTCATCTTGTAAAAAGTTCCTTGATAAGGAACCAATTGCACAAGTAACCCCAGATAATTTCATCACCAACGAACAGAATGCAAAAGCTGCTGTATCCGGAATGTACCGCACAATGTTAAGTGCTTATTCTTATGGTCAATCTACTGTAATCATCCCCGAATTTTCGGCGCAGCATGTTAATCATGCTTCCAGTTACCCGGAATTTGTAGAATTTTCACAAAACAAGATTCGTGTAGATAATCCCTGGACAATGAACATCTGGAATGCCACCTATGCAACCATTAATGCCGCAAATAACATTATAAAACGAGTAGCCGAAATTCCTGCTAATGCCATTAATGGAGAAAAAAGGCAGCAATTTATTTTAGAAGCTAAGTTTGTTAGGGCTTTAAGTTACTTTACACTGGTTCGGGCATTTGGAGCTGTGCCGCTACTTGTTGTTCCAACAGCAGAAGATAGTGATTTAAGACCAAGCAGAACACCAGCAGAACAAGTGTATACACAAATCATTACCGATTTAACAGAAGCCGCAACTTTACCAAATGGATATGCAAATACAGCAGAAACTAAAGGTCAGGCTACAGGATTTGCTGCTAAAGCATTGCTTTCAAAAGTAAACTTATATCATGCTAACATTACCAATAATTACTCAGAATCAGCCAGATTGGCAAATGAGGTAATTACCACAGGGGGCTTCATACTCCCAGACGATTTCAGCTCGGTTTGGACAGATGAAAACACCACAGAATCCATCTTCGAACTCCAGTTCGATGCACAAGCAACCAACACGTTGGCTTCTGTAAGTAATCCAAGTCCATCTATGCTATTTTATGCTCGCGATGCTTCCATAGCAGATCTCTATGAAACAACAGATGTAAGAAAGAATTTCACTATTTATCAAGGTACTGCCCCCGATGTAAGGTATTATATTGGTAAATACAGACAATTCAGTCCACCCGTACAAAACTTCCCTGTAATACGCCTGGCAGAAATTTTACTGATACATGCAGAGGCCAAAGCACGTTTAGATGGCAACGTAAGCGAAGCAGCTTACAGTTCTTACAAAAAAGTTAGAGATAGGGCAAACCTAACTACAGCAGCCCGCAGCAGCTTTACATCCGTAGCACAATTTGTTACCGCTGTACAAAAAGAGAAAAGACTGGAGTTGATGTTTGAAGGCGAAGCCTGGTTTGATTACTGCCGCACGGGATTGGCTTTAACAGAAATGATGAGCATTGCGAACACTGATTATTACCTTTATCCAATTCCTGCTTCAGAAAGACTGGTAAACACCAACTTAAGTCAAAACAAGGGATACTAGTTCTTTTTGTTTTAAAAAAGGCGCTATTTACAAGTACTCTAACTAGTAAATAGCGCCTTTTAGGTTATAGCAATTCACTAATCAAAAGGTATGGTACATTAAAGGTAAATTCTACAAATCCATCTTTAATCACTACAAAATCTGCCTGCTCGTTTTGCTTCAAATTACTGGTTTCAAAATAAGCATTTAATGCAATTCTAAAAACACTGCCTTCCGTTTTCCAAACCCTAAATCCATTGGGTATAGCATATGATTTTTCAAGTTCATTGAACAATACAATGTTGATGCTTGGAATATAATAGTCAAGATCTATGAGCTTCTTATCCTTCGCAATAATATTTACTGCGGGGTATTTTTCAGAGATTAGGTAATTCAGTACCGTATTAAAGTCATCACCAGGCCCAGCTATGGCTTTTGTATTTTCCTGGAAAGCTTTGCCATCAACAGGATTAAGTACAACATCAACCTTTAAGCCAAGGCTAATGATCTTTTCATAAGCCCCGGAATTAACAATTAAAGTGGGGCTCCATTCCAATAATTGGCCCAAATATTCTTCATCAAAAGCCCCCAGATCATGAATATACAGGGCAGGCTCTTGCTTTTCTCTTACGATGTGATGCGATGACATCCTGCTAATATAGGTTATTCCTCAATTATAAAATGCCGCGTTTGATTAAAAGTCCTGTCAAACATATCTGTAGCTTTAACAGAAATAGTATGTTTCCCCACAGGGAGAACGGTAGGTAAAACGCCCTTCCAGAGGTGCGTACTTTTCGCGGGGTTAGAAGGCCGCCTTGCTTTCTTAGTTTTGTCTGTGATGCTTTTCCAAATGACATAGTAAATATCGTTCAAATCATTTAACATTTTTTCACCCACTTTCAGTTTTGAAGTTTCTAATATCTACAAACCCAAATCAATAAAAAATGAATAAATTAAATTATCTATTATTACCAGCGTTATTAATATCATCTTCTGTGTTGGCTGTTGAAAGTGAAAAAGTTGTAAAATCTAAATTTGAAAGTATTGGACTAGAGTCTTCAAATTTAACCATTTCCGACGTCGAAGACAGGGTAAAAAACGTGATCGTTGAGCAACTAGCCGTTGACTTAGTGGAAGTTGTCGGCACAGCAAGGTTGGTCGAGGATTTAGGAGCAGACGATCTGGATCTCATCGAACTTAGATTTGCACTAGAAGAGGAGTTTGAAATATCGATCCCTGACGAGGATTGGGAGAGGTTAACTTATGTTCAAATAATAATTGATTATATACTAAGTGAAATGCGAAGAAGGAACCGTTTGCCTATGGGTGAATTTATTTTTGCAAGTACCCAGAACCCAATGATAACACGTTTAGATTGATATCATATGGCTTTAGTCACAAAATATTAATTTAGATACCTAAATTCTAGTGAGGAGGTAATTTATCATGCGATTACCTCCTTTCTTATTACACATTATCATTTGGTAGTTAGCCGCAGGATCGCATTTCAACTGTAGGAGATTTCGCTGCTGTTATATTTACATCCTCCAAGCTTCATTCTAAAATAGCATATACATCAATTGTTGCCATTTAGCAACATTTATCTTTTGAAATAAGCTTACGAAGTAAACGTAATCCTTGCTTTTTGTGTGTTTTGATGGTATTTATACTGAGTCCCATCTGCTGTGCTATTTCTGCATTCTTTAATTCCTCTAAATAGCTCATACGAAATATTTCCTGATAATTTTTCGGAAGTGTAAGTAGTGCGCTATGTAATTCGGAAATAACTTCTGATCGCATGATTGAATTTAAACATATTGGTTCTTCAGATGGATTATTGTCCTGGATACTTAAAAAAAAGCTTTCGAGTCTTATCCGTCGCAGTTTGTTTAAACAGGCATTTCTAACCGAAGAATAAAAAAAGGGTTTTACCGATTCGGGTTTAAGATGAAGCTTATCTTTATGAGTCCAATAGATGATAAATGTTTCTTGAACTATATCTTTTGCTGAATCTGCATCATTTAAATATTTGCAAGCAAAGTATTGAAGATTAGCTTGGTGACAATTGAATAATTCGTCAATCGTCATTTCTGAGAGTTTTGATTGTGTTAACATAAGAAAGGCTATTAATCCAGGGAGTTGTTGTATCTAAATTAGTTTTAGCAACAAGAACCGCAAAAAACAAAATCGGGTGAGCCAAAATAAAAAATAAAATTAACTGACCTTTTAAATGAGAGATCTTCACGGCAAGTTTCACACCGTTTGCTGAAATTTACGTCCCTAGCCTAGATTAAACAAAGATCTATTAGTTCTCAGTAATTTGTAACATATTCAATACAATATGTTACCTTAATATTAGGCAAGCTAATTTTTATAACCTTTTTAAGAGTAGATTTGACTTTTTTAAAATAAAGTCTGAGCCATCAGCCTTTAAGATTACCTTCAATTGCGATAGATATCCATAAGAAACCTGAAAAATCAATGGACAAAAGAAATCGAAAATATTCCTCAATAGGTTTAAGAATACAAAAAGCTCCCTGCAGCGTCCGAATCTCCGATTAATTTATCTTTAACATTCCAATAAGACAACAAATGCTTCTTGCACAATGTCTTTTGCATCATCATCATCGCTCATGAACTGCCGCGCAAAATGACATAACTTCGCATAATTGTCATTAAACAACCGGGCAAAGGAATCATCATGTTGTGCTTGTTTTAACATTCAGCTCAGGCATCAGGATAAAGTATCTATCAAAAATAGCGTTTATCTGCCAGCGATACAAGGCTCAGATGATCCTTTACTCCAGGATGAACTATAAAGGCAAATTAAAAATCACTTTCTTCAGGGTCAACCTCGTGGGCTCCATTAATGGAGAACAAAGTTGAAGCGATAAAAACTAGTATGTTAATGCTAAACAGCGTAATAAGTATATTGATCATGATTGAGTCCTCCTAAGGTTTTATATTGGTTAGTGTTTGTAGCAACAAGGTACAGTATATAATGTTCAATTCGTCATTCATTTTATTCAAATAAAATTTTATTTATTAGTAGATACCAGACATTTAATATTAACTGACCAAAGAGTTAAAACAATATGGTTTCTTTTGCCTTTATAAGGACATTAAAAGCTTAATCGGATCGCCTTATAAAAAAACAAAATTAAACGGATGAAAAACACAGAAGTAAAGATCAGTTCAGACCTGCAGAAATTCATTGACAAATTTGAACCTAACAAATTTAAGCTGATGGCTAAAGGCATTGAAATCAGGGGTATCAATGACTTGCACAGAAACATCACACAGGCAAAAGAATTGATAGAGAAATTAAAGCTCAAACTTATCGTGTCCCATAATGCAGAAATGGTATGTTATGGTGGTTTTGAAGTAAACAACGTATAAAAACTCAAATTCTTGGTGAGTAAGGACTTATTCACCAAGAATTATTAATGGATGGCTTTACCTCAGATCCAAATCCATCTGAATATCGCAGCGTTCATAAGGTGATGGGTATCCTAAAATTTTCTGGAATCCCAATTTATTATAGAGGTTTATCGCAGGTTTTAACACTGTATTGCTTTCCAGATACAATTTATCAGCCCCTAGTTCCTTTGCCTTTTTGATGGCTGCTTGTCCCAGCAACCAACCTACCTTTTTCCCTTGGGCTTTTGGAGAAACCGCCATTTTGGCCAACTCATAGTCATATACGGCATCATTCATTTTTATCAATGCGCAAACACCAATCGGCTCTCCCTCATGCAAGGCCACCAAAATGCATCCTCCTCTGCTCAAAATATATCCTTCAGGATCATCCAATGCTTTATAATCCATTTCTTCCATCTTAAAATACTGGCTAATCCATTCTTCATTAAGATCTTTGAAAGCCGAAGCATACCTGGGCGTATAGTCCACAATGTGTACTTGATTATAAAATTCCATTATCATTGGTTAAGTAACTAGTCCGGCAATTTTAGAATATACAAGTTGCTTCTCCAAATAGGTCGCGGATTCATGACAAAATCTTAACAACAATAGTAGATTTGTGCTTGTTAAAGTAATTAGATGAAAGCAATAATTTTAAAAGATTTTGGAGGTGTGGAGAACCTTGCAATCACAGAACTGGAACAGCCTAACATTAAACCAGAAGAGGTATTGGTAGCCATAAAAGCCATTAGCATCAATCCTATTGATGTAAAAACAAGAGCGGGCAAAGGAGTTGCTGGTTTACTAAAAGATGAACAACCCATCATTTTGGGTTGGGACATTTCGGGTATCGTAGAAGAAGTTGGAGCTGAAGTCACCATCCTTAAAAAAGGAGATGAAGTGTTTGGCTGTATCTCCTTTCCTAAATCAGGAAAAACTTATGCCGAATTTGTTGCCGCTCCCGCAGCGGAACTGGCTATAAAACCTGACAACATTAGCCATCATGAAGCCGCAGCAGCAACGTTAGCTGCCCTTACTGCTTTACAGGCACTCCGTAATTACGCAACTATAAGACCGGGGAATAAAGTATTGATTCATGCCGCATCAGGGGGCGTTGGCCATTATGCCGTCCAAATTGCAAAACAAATGGGGGCCTATGTAATTGGAACCTCTTCTCTCCAAAATAAAGATTTTGTTTTGTCATTAGGAGCTGATGAACACCTGGATTATAAGGCCAAACCAATAGAAAATGTATTAAAAGACATTGATTTTGTACTGGATACCATTGGAGGAGACACCATCGATGCTTCTTTAGCCGTTATGAAAACCGGCGGTACAATTGTAAGTATCCCTTCTGGCTTAAATGAGCAGGTCGTTGATAAGGCTAAAGAAAGCGGCAAACATGGTTATACCATGAAAATGAAGCCTAGCGGTGAGGACATGAAAATTATAGCCGGATTTTTGGAACAGGGTACCCTTAGCTCCCATGTTTCTAAAACCTTCTCTTTTGAACAAATGGCCGAAGCACATTTACAGATTGAAAGTGGAAGTACTGTTGGTAAAATTGTTATACTACCAAACCAGTAAAACTTTTCCGCTAGCCTTATGTTAGTTCATTGAACTTGCCAAAGCAAACAACCCTTATGAGAACCAATAACATGTCTGCCAAATTCATCCAAGCCATTATTCTAAGCATTGTAATAACCAGCTGCGGAAACTCTGACAATAAAGATGCACATAAAGGGACCGATTCTGCAGCCGTTACAGACTCATCAGCAGTTACAACTCAAACCCAGCCAGATCAGTCGGCAGCAAGTACAGAAATTTTCAAAGACTTTGATTGGACTACTGTGGCTCAATCAAACGCAGTAATAGGCGCCTTCCCTTATATTAGTGCTCCCGAAGGCTTTTACATTCAGGAAAAAGATAGCTACAGCGAATCCAAAACCGGATATTCATACTACAAAGATTTTAATAAGCTATTCATATTTAACGGACAGTCTTTTTATAATGCAGAAGGAAAAGTTGCCAAACTGAAATTTCGCATGAAAGGAGAAAATACAGAATGGAATCAGTACAAGTTTGACAGCAGTGTAGACAAATATTTAAATAGCATCGGAGCAAAGCTATTAGGAAAGCTTAAATTAAGTGATGAGCAGGAGAAATTCTTAAACAAGGATGATGACATGGCTATCCACAACCACCTTATCGGAGACCCTTACAACGTACCTGTACGGTTTTACGCATTAAACCACGCTAAGGGTAAGATCATGTTCCAGGTATTTTCCAATACAGCAAGTGCTGAAGTTGGCGTGGTAGAATTAGCTGCTTTTGAACAAACCATTAAAGCCCCTACTGCTGTTGAGATGAAAAGAGACATCGATGCAAATGGTAAAGCTATATTGAACATCAATTTCGATACAGATAAATCTAATCTACTACCTGAAGGCCAAAAGATCGTTGACGAAATCCTGATCCTGATGAAGAACAATCCCGATCTAAAAATTGCCATAGAAGGCCATACGGATAATGCTGGCTCAGCCGAGCGCAACAAAAAACTATCTGCAGAACGGGCAAACACCATCTTAAAATCTATCACCGGACGCGGGATCTCTGCAAGCAGGCTTAGCGCCGCCGGATTTGGAGCAGAGCGTCCACTTGTAGCTAATGATAGCGAGGCTAATATGGCCAAAAATCGAAGAGTTGAACTGGTAAAGAAATAAATGTACCATTTAAAGCGCTTACTATTCAGCATCGCATTTTTTGTACTGATTTTTGCAACAACTTATCTTTCGATGCATGATTTTGCAGATCAACCATCAGCAACCTGCATGGATTGTTCTTATTTAAAAGATGTATTTTTCTTTTCCATATTTTCCCTTTTTTTATTTCATTTCGTTCTATTCATCATGAACAAAGCGAAAATAAATAAAACACCATTTTCACTGATCATTTCTGCAATCTTTATCCTACTTATATTCATAAATAATTTTAATCTGTTCAAAGACAGGGTCTCTTCCTGGAGTTCCTACAGCTTTAAAGACGAAGTTATTGCTACGATACTTCAATCGTATCCTTATGTAATGACGGGCGGTATAATAGTATCCGCCATTTTTTATAGCTTTTACAAAATAGATCAAAAACGCTGATAAGCTATTTTACAGATGACTTGCATAATGCAGCAGGTCTTGAGGATGACTCATATAACCCACTCCCGCATGGTTAAACATAACGTTAACTTCATTTATCTTTTAAGCCAGCAATAAATTGCTGGCTTTTCATTATCTTTCAACTCTTGCATGAGCCGATAGAGCCGCTAATTAGCCTTCCAAAATGGAGATCAGATCTCCGTTAATATAAAAGACTTCTTTTCCTTCTTTTGTTGCTTGCAGAATACCTGCATCAACAAGCTCGGCAAAATATTTAGTAAGGGTTGTCCTTGAAGTAATCCCCAGCAAATCACCAATAAACTTAGGTTTAATGTAAGGCTGACTAAAAATCGCCTCATTAACCTCTTTATTGTACCATTTTATTCGCCCTCTTGCATGTTCAAGGGTAGCCTCCATCTGGTCCAGAATACTAACGATTAATTGACTTGTTAATAGTGCCGTCTTCTCTATAGCCTCTAGCATATAAAGTATCCACGGTTTCCATGATCCTCTTTGAGTTACAATGCCCAAATTGTAGTAATATTCGTCTTTATTTGCAATGATGTATTTCGATAAGTACAAGACTGGTTGATCCAATAATCCCTTATGCACCAGATAAAGCAGGTTTAATATCCTTCCAGTTCTCCCATTTCCGTCACGAAAAGGGTGTATAGCTTCAAATTGATAATGAGCGATACACATTTTAATCAACGGGTCGGAGGAATGTTTTCGATCGTCATTTAAATACTCCAATAGGTTTTCCATTAAATACTCCAGAACGCCTACACCTCTTGGCGGAGTGTAAATAACCTCACCTGCACGAAATTCGCTTTGTCCGCGATTGATTACTGTTAACGATTGAGGAGCGCGTAAACCATCTGTAGAATTTTTGATTTTCCTAAAAATCCCTGTAATACATTCCAGATCAATTGTTGCTTTATCACGCAGCAAATCATATCCTTGCCACAATGCTTCTCTATATCTTAGCACTTCTTTTGTACCGACATTAGCATCACTCTCTTTCACTGAATCTGACACCGCCTTATACAATTCATCTTCGGTCGTAAAAATATTTTCTATAGCCGTTGATGCTTTCGCCTCCTGTAAAGCTATGGTATTTATCAGCATATAAGGGTTTGGCAATCTTTTAACTGTGCTATTTGCAGCAGCAAGTGCCCGCGATGTTGTTACGAGTTTTTTTAGAATCTCTATATCCTCTACGTCCTTAGATGGAGGAAGCAGTGGAAGATCATTAAAAGGCTTAACTCTATCGTAGGCCATACACGTGTTCACTTTATGATTAAAAATTGGACATATATGCAAATTAAAGCATAAATATGAACATATCAAGTACACATGTTCATATTATTTCAAATATTGGACACGTTACATGTATTTGTTCAATTTTAATGCGCAATTCTCTATATGTCTAGATTTTGAAATAAATAAGGCCCCTAGACATTCGTCTAAAGGCCTTGTATTAAAATCTTTATCCGATAAAACTCTCGGATAATCATCCCATGTTATTCCCAAGATGGGAAAAATTTTGTGGTCCCGACGAGAATCGAACTCATATCTAAAGTTTAGGAAACTTCTATTCTATCCGTTGAACTACGGGACCAATATTTTAACTGTTCGCATCAGCACTTATAAAGCGCTGATAAACAACCTGTCAATTCGATTTCAGTACATATAACCGAACATTAACTGGCGCAAAGATAATTAAAGTTTCTTTGCTTTTACACAAAACTCATCATTTTGCCGAAGCCAGCAGGACTTAAAGAACAAAATCCCTCACAAAATGAAAAGCAATTACTAAGTCCGACTTCAACGTTAAAAAATACAGTAAGTAAACGCATCTGGAAAAGACCATGCTTAGCAACTCATTTACAGGAAGGCATGTCGTAAAAAAACGGCTAAGCAATCCAATAAAACACTGCAAATAAGATAATTATTAATTTTAGATGCTATATTTGGTTAATTTTAGGGCTTTTAATTATCAAAATTAGGTATGGGATTTTCGCTCAAGCGCATTGACGGGTTTATTACGGCATTATTAAAACGTGAAACCGACCCTATCAATCAGGCTAGAATAAGAGTACTAGCATATATCATCCTCGGTTATATCTTCTATTCAGGTATCCTAATTGTGGCCTATATCCTGGAAAAGGAGATGCTGCAACTCATTAGGGCAATTTTCACCTTTGTATCCTGTTTTGTCTTTTTAAACATTATTAAAAACTTCGGCTCCTGGAAAGTAGTGTCACACCTCATTATATGCTTTCTCACGCTAACCGTATGGAGCAACCTATCAATTTTTGTAATGGGGGTTAATGTCGCCACACTCCAGTACGTTTGGTTTGCCTGCGCGCTTGGTTTTTATATGCATGACATAAACTGGGCATGGTTTTATTCTGCCATGAATGTACTCCCAATAGTCATCTATACCGCAACAGACAATAATTTTTATTTCCTGGGTTCAGGCCCACATCATATCGCCCTCAACACCTATATTTTTGTAATCTGTTATAACTTCGGCTTTATTCTTTTCCTCCATTACTACTTTTTTAAAGCCTTTCATAGAAATTTCACAAACCTTACCTACGCCAAAAACGAACTTAAAGAACTCAATGAGAAATTAAAACTGACCTTAACAGATTTAGAAAAACTATCCAAAGATCGGATGAATTTCCTTTCTACCATGTCGCATGAACTCAGAACCCCAATGAATGGTGTTATTGGAATTTCTAATGAATTATTGTTGCAAAACCCAAGAGCAGATCAGGAAGAAAACATGGCCATCTTAAAGTTTTCAGCAGACAATCTATTGGCGCTGATTAATGATATCCTTGATTTTAATAAGCTGGAATCCGACAAAGCAGAACTCGAAAATATCGCATTCGACCTGCACATCTTGCTGGAAAATAACTTTGCCAGTCTAAGGCCAAAAGCCCAGGAGAAGCAACTGGACTTTAGATTTGAGATGGACGAAACGATTAAAGGGAAGGTATTAATTAGTGATCCAACCCGTTTAACACAAGTTTTATGCAACTTACTTAGCAATTCCATCAAATTTACTGCGGAGGGTGCTGTTCATCTCTCAGCAAAACTTGTAAAACAAACCGCAGATTTAATGAGGATACAGTTCTTGGTTGAAGATACCGGCATTGGAATTGAATCTCACCGGCAAGACGAAGTTTTCGAAGCTTTCGTACAGGCCTCATCAAGCACCAACCGCAAGTATGGAGGCACCGGCCTGGGACTTCCTATTGTAAAGAAAATCCTGCACATGTTTAACAGCCAGATTAGTTTAACCAGTGAAAAAAATGCCGGCACAAAAATTTCCTTCTCCATAGATTTCAGGTATACTGAACTGGATTTATCCAAAATAGAAACCATAAGAAATAAACCAGCAGAACTTGGCCACCTCAGGGTATTAGTTGCAGAAGATAATCACGTCAATATTTTGGTGATCAAAAAAACGCTGGAACGATGGGGTATCTCTCCTGCAATTGCCGAGAATGGTGTCCAGGCACTTGAACAGTTAGAAAAAGAAGATTTTGATGTAATTTTAATGGACCTTAACATGCCAGAACTTGATGGTTACGAGACATCCATTGCCATACGTAATTTACAGGCACAATCTAAATCATCCATTCCTATTATTGCGTTCACCGCTACAACAAATAACAATGTTTCCAGAAAGATCTTAGAAGCAGGTATGAATGACTACATGCCCAAGCCATTTAAACCAGAAGATTTATTTGATAAACTCCAGCAACTTAATGCTGTAAAAAGTCCTAATTAACTAGATCTATACATAGCATAGCAAAGTGCAGCGCCCAAAAATATCAGGCGCTGTACTTCTAAATTACCTAATCACGCTGCCGTTCACATGGTTTTGAACAGGCGCAACAAAAGTTAATTTTCCATCCGAATTTTCGGACATCAAAATCATTCCCTGAGATAAAATACCTTTAATCTCTCTTGGAGCAAGGTTCACCAATACACTCACCTGCTGTCCAATAACTTGTTCAGGCGTAAAAAACTCCGCAATTCCAGAAACAACCGTACGCTGATCAAGGCCTGTATCCAAAGTAAGTTTCAATAACTTCTTCGTTTTTTCCACCTTTTCTGCAGCAATAATGGTTGCCACACGGATGTCCATGGCACTAAACTGGTCAAAATCTATATTTTCCTTTGCGGGAGCAGCAACAGCATTCGCCAAAGTATTGTCTATTTTACTTTGGTTCAGCTTATCAATCTGCGCCTGAACTTCAGCATCCTCAATTTTCTCAAACAACAACACAGGTTCGTTCAGCTGGTGCCCACGTACCAATAGGTTCATTTTACCCGCATCTTCCCATTGATGACCGCCATAGTTCAGCATTTTCATCAATTTATCAGCAGTAAATGGTAAAAACGGCTCAATTAAAATTTCAAGCGTAGCAATAATCTGCAAGCCAATATTTAAAATTGTACGCACCCGGTCCTCATCCGTTTTTATCACCTTCCAGGGTTCCGTATCTGCAAGGTATTTATTACCAAGGCGCGCCACGTTCATTACCTCTGTTAAAGCCTCTCTAAACCTGTAATTTTCAATAGAAGCACTAATCTTTCCAGGAAACAAAGCCAGTTCATCAATCACCTGCTGATCCTGTTCCGTAACCTCCATCAACATTGGCACCTTACCTCCAAAATATTTATGGGTCAACACCACTACCCTATTCACAAAATTGCCAAAAACAGCAACCAGTTCATTGTTATTGCGCGCCTGAAAATCTTTCCAGGTAAAATCATTATCCTTTGTTTCCGGAGCAGTAGCTGTTAATACATAACGCAAAACATCTTGCTTATCCTTAAACTCAACCAAGTACTCGTTTAACCATACCGCCCAGTTTTTAGAAGTAGAGATCTTCTGACCTTCCAAATTCAAAAACTCGTTTGCCGGCACATTATCAGCTAAAATATAGCCACCGTGTGCCATTAACATCGCAGGGAAAATGATACAATGGAAAACAATGTTGTCTTTCCCTATAAAATGAACCAGTTTAGTCGCATCATCTTTCCAGTATTCCTCCCAGCTTCCCTTCTCCATCCCGTTTTCGGTGATGTAGTATTCCTCTGCTTTTGGGTTCCAAACATCCAGTCTGGCATACTCAAACAATTCTTTCGTAGCAGAAATATAGCCAATTGGCGCATCAAACCATACATATAGTACTTTGCCTTCAGCATCCTTTACCGGAACCCGTACACCCCAGTCCAAATCCCTGGTCATGGCACGGGGCTGTAAACCTGCATTTAGCCAACTCTGACATTGTCCATAAACATTTGGCTTCCATTCCTTATGGCTTTCAATATAAGCCCTTAAACGTTCCTCATACTGCTCCAAAGGAAGAAACCAGTTCTTCGTCTCCTTCCTCACCGGAGGCTCGCCAGAAAGTGTAGATTTAGGGTTAATTAAGTCCGTTGCATTTAAAGTACTGCCGCAATTTTCGCACTGATCGCCATAAGCATTTTCAAAGCCGCATTTAGGGCAAGTACCAGTGATGTATCTATCTGCTAAAAATGTCTTTGCCGACTCATCATAATATTGTTCTGTAATCTCTTCCGTAAAAACACCTTTTTCATATAAGGTTTCGAAAAAATCAGATGCCGTTTGGTGGTGCATTGGAGAAGAAGTCCTGTGGTAAATGTCAAAAGACACCCCAAATTCCTTAAATGAATCGCCAATAATTTTATGGTATTTATCAACTACAGCCTGCGGGGTAGTCCCTTCCTTTTTAGCCTTTAAAGTAATTGGAACACCATTTTCATCCGAACCACAAATAAATTTAACATCTCTATGATTTGAACGCAAATAGCGCACATATGTATCCGCAGGTAAATAAACGCCTGCCAGGTGACCAATATGCACCGGACCATTGGTATACGGCAAGGCCGCAGTTACTGTATATCTCTTTATTTTACTGTTATCCAAAACTATTTTTATTATTTTGGCAAAGATAAGTGTTTTACGAATGATTAAGCAGCCAGCATATTTAAAAAAGAACGACAAAGTAGCAATCGTTTGTCCCGCAAAGAAGTTGCCCAAGTCCATTGATGCGGCAATTACCATTTTGCAAGACTGGGGTTTGGAGGTTTTAACCGGGGAAACGGTTTCTGCATCCTACCATCAATTTGCCGGAGATGATGCACTAAGAACCAGAGATCTTCAGAAGTATTTAGATGATCCGGAAGTTAAAGCGGTCATTGCTGCACGTGGTGGATACGGCACCATCAGAATTATTGACGAGCTGGATTTCAGTGCTTTTAATGAAAACCCCAAATGGATTGTAGGCTTCAGCGACATTACCGTACTGCTTTCGCATGTATTTAGTGTTTTAAATACACAGAGCATCCATGGGCAGATGCCTTATACCTTTCAGGATGGAACGCCAGAATCCCTGGAGTCTCTGCGAAAAGCCTTATTTGGAGAACCATTAGCTTATAAATATACAAGCGAAAACAAGGTTCCAAACCGTAGTGGAAAAGCAGAAGGCATCCTAATCGGAGGCAACCTTACCTTATTAACCATGCTGGAAGGTTCTGCTTCAGAAATGGATTATACAGATAAGATTCTATTTTTAGAAGATGTAGGCGAGCAGGAATTTTCCATAGACCGCATGGTGCACATGTTAAAACGCAGCGGCAAATTGGCGAAGTTAAAAGGATTAATTGTGGGTGCCTTTAATGAAATTGAAGTAGAAAGCATTCCTTTTGGACAAACGGCAGCAGAAGTAATCTGGGAATTGGTAAAGGAATATGATTATCCGGTTTGCTTTGACTTCCCAACCGGGCATATAGAAGATAACAGAGCAATGGTGGTAGGAAAACTCATAACTCTTGATATAAATAAAAAGGCTGCCTCGTTATATTGAGACAGCCTTAGTAATTTTCATCTAAAATCTTAGTTAGATAGTCTATTGCACAACTTCTATGGTAAAAGTTTGTTGTGCTGAATTGGCATTTTGACCAATTGTTAACGATTTACCATCGGCTGTCTTAGCACTTACTAAGGTGAAGACCGCAGTCGAACCAACAGCAGCATTAACAGGTATTGTCAAAGACGCGCTTGCTTCTGTCTCTTCAGCAGGAAAAACTACGGTTGCAGAAGGTGTATTAATAATGCCAGTTACCTTATAAGTTGCTGTGACAGATTGCTGCAAACTTGTTCTCATTTGTAAGGTCACATCTACAACATCTCCAGCTGCAACTTCAATATCCTCTAAGGCTTCTATAGTTACATAAGGAGCAATGCTATTACTGAAGTCATAGTTATCTCCTGGAGAGTCTTCTTTTTTACAAGACTGAAAGGCAGATATTGTTAAAATTGAAATTAATATTATAAATTTTTTCATGATATACTTATTAAAGGTCAAACCACATTTTCTCCGTAAATACAATTTTGTTCTTTGGTGCATTAGGATTTGTTGAAATCTCATTCGTTATCGGATACTCATACCTTCTAAAAAGCGGGCCAGCCGGAGCGCCGGTCGGTAAAGTTAAAACTGGTGTTTCATTTCCTTCTGAACCAGATCTTCTCCATTGAGTAAATGCATCTATTCCCCTATCCATTTTGTCAACCCAGTTATGCATCTGAATGGTCTTAACTCCTGCTGTTCCTGCAGCCAGGGCTGGCAATGATTCACCAAAGTCGTCAGCGTCGTCAGTGCTAACTCCGTAAAACTTGCAAGATTCCACTACACCCTGCCTATACAAACCTTCTGCAGTTGCCAAATTAGTGGCAACACCTATACCTCTTGCATATATTTCAGCTTCATAAAAAAGCTGCTCTTGGTAACTAAAGAAAACCTCTGGTTCAATTGCTGTTTGCAAGGAAGTTGAAATTCTTACGTTCACTGCATTTGCTGCAGTCTGGCCGCTTGCTATACCAACATAGTTAGTTGCTGCGGCTGGTTTATCAAAGAATTTAGGTCGCCTAGGATCGCCTAAAGTATTCATAAAATCAACAATCTTGTTGCTTCCAAAAAAGAATGGCACATTATTGTTGTATTGTTCACTTATTAAATACTTAGGATTTTTCTTTCCTGAAACATCCTGATAGGCTATTAAACAATTATCACTAGCTGACCCTATGAAGTCATGGGCAGTCATTAAAGTGCCTATTGCCGCTGCCTTAGTCGGATCCTTGTCAACCATAGTCAACAAAATTCTTAATTTTACAGAATTAGCTAGCCTTTTCCACTTATCTAAATCTCCTCTATAGAAAAGATCGTAAGCTTCATCATTTTCCATTCCAATCTTCAATGGGCTACTTGTATCAAACTGAGCAAGCGCTTCATCTAGTAATGCAATGCAGCCCTCCATAACCTGTTTTTGTGTATCAAACTTTGGATAAGCAATATTAGTATTCCATGCTTCAGAAAAAGGTACATCACCAAAGACTGTTGTGGTCTCAAAAGCCGACATCGCCAAAAGGATTTTACTTTGCGCTGCCGCATTATTGTTAATTGGAGATGATGATTCGGCAAGTTTTATAGCCTCTTTAAGATTTGAACCAATCGTGGTATAATATGCCCTCCAAGAATTACCAGTACTAAAAGAAGAAATTACGTATTGCTCTTCAGATGGTATTCCCCATCCTGTCGGATTGTTACCGCCAGTAGCCATAGACTGCCCTACCAAAGCAAAAGGAATATTTAAATCACCACCTGATCGCAAATTAGCGAAAGATACCGCTGCAAATGAAAAAAGTAGTTTTGGTTCTACCCTTTCTGCTCGGTTGGGATTTGAATTTATATCCAAGTATTTTTTACATGATGATAGTCCTATGCTTGATGCGAGCACTAAAATCAATATATATATATGTGTATTTTTCATCTTTCTAAATTTTAAATTTTCACACGTAAATTAAATCCTATAGTTCTCGTTGCAGGGAAGTTATTGAATTCAACACCATCACCATTACTAGATGTTCCAAAAAGGTTTGATTCCGGATCAATATGCGGAACATATGACTTAATAAGCCATAAATTACGTCCTTCTAATCCCGCCTCTAATCCTTTAATAAATTTCAATCTTTTTTGTAAGAATCCTGCTGGAATTCTGTAGGATAAGTTAACTTCCCGAAGCTTGATAAATGAAGAATTGAAAATGCTTGACTCAGTATTCGTAGACGTATACTGACCCCAATAATCCTCCATACTCTGAACCGGCACTGTATTGGTTACGTAGTTATTACCTTGTTTAATAACTCCCTTATCAATAAATATATTCCCCCTATTAGCCAAAGTCTCTTCAGCTAAACCTGTACTTCTTAATGTAGCAACAGTATTTGAGAACATTATACCACCTTCTTTAATATCAACAAGAAAGCTTAAGTTAAAGTTTTTATATGACAAAGTATTATTAATTCCCATTGTCCAATCAGGCGCAGTATTACCAAGACGCTGGTCTACAATGGTTTTTCTTAATCCAGTGTTGGCGTCAATTACGATATTTCCATTAGGATCACGTTCCCAGGCAGATCCATAGATTCCAAATGCCTTTCCACTCTCCACTTTAACCTGTAAACCGCTCCATCCACTAGCTATAGAATAAGATGCAACATCTTCAGGTAGGGTAACAACCTGCTTGTTCTTAGCAAAATTAACATCCAAATTCCATCTAAAATCTCTAGACTGTACAGGAACTAAACCTAATGCTACCTCAATACCGCTATTTCTTATTGAGCCAGCATTTACTGTTTTCGAAGCAAAACCAGTAGATTGAGGTAATGCAAGATTAACAATCTGGTCAGTAGTATTTGAGTTGTAATAGGTAACATCTAAGCTAATTCTATTCTTTAGGAATTTCAATTCGGTACCAAATTCCAGCGAATTTTGATTCTGAGGCTTCAAATTAGGATTCGGTATAATTGAAGGGATGCTATAAGCTAATACGCCATTAAATGGAAAGCTAGAACCAAATCCATACTGCGCGAAAGCAGTCGATTGTCCACTATATACAAAAGCCAACAAGTATGGATCACTATCACTTCCTACATTTGCCCAACTCGCTCTTAATTTACCATAACTTAGCCAATCATTTTTGGGCAGAAGTTCACTAAAAACAAATCCACTACTTACAGAGGGATAAAAATAAGAATTATTTTCCTTAGACAAGGTTGAACTGTAGTCATTACGTCCTGTAACGTTCAGAAACAGGTAATCCCTATAAGACAACCCTATATCTCCATATACACCTACAATTCTTCGTTTAGCGGATGTATTCTGATTTATTATAGAAGCGGCGTTTGAAAAATTATATAGTTGATCAACTGTTAAGTTCTGTGCATATGCTTGATCAGATCTAGAATACGTTTCATAAATATTGTGTCCCGCAATGATTTTTAAATCAAGGTCATCGCTTAATTTCCGGTCTGCGGTTACAATAAGGTCATTATTTATAACTCTATTGTAGAGATTAGCTGACAAGAAATTACCTGTAAGTGCACCAATTGTACCTATTCTAGTCGGTATAAAACGACTTTCATTGTAAAAATCTGTCCCAATATTATCGGAAATGGTTAACCAAGAAATAGGTTTATAAGTAAGAATACCATTTCCAAAAACCCTATCAACTACACTAGTAGAGGTATTATTGTTAATAATCCAAAATGGATTATTTCCGTTTCTGCTAGTAGTGATTGGAATTTGCGCCTTTAAAACATCATCATAATAATTATCTCTAAGCTGCTCTATGTCAAAATTTGTAGGAATATAATTTGTCCCGATTAAAACGTTAGGATCATTAGAGCTTTGAGTGGGCATCCCCTCCCCTTTAGTCCTAACATAATTTATGCTAGCACGAGCCTCAAATTTATCTGAGAGCTTGCGACCCGAATTAAAAGAGAGCGCATTTTTATTTAATTTCTGCTTATCAACAATTCCTGTTTGAATTGTACTCGTGTAGCCAAGACGATAATCGCTTTTTTCGTCAGCACCGTCGAATGAAATTGCATTAATAAAAGTTTGACCTGTTCTAAAAAAATTCTTAGCATTATCAGGATGAGCAACCAAAGGAACTTGATTTCCTAAAAAGTCAGGAAAAGTACGTCCTTGAACTTCTGTTAGTTTAGGTCCCCAAGCATTTAAAGTTTCTGTATTATATAAACCCTGAGTACCTTGTGCATATTCATTTTGTAAATCAGGCAGCTTCAAAATATTGTCAAATCTAGCTGAAGAATTGAAGGAGATGGATGACTGCCCTTTTGCTCCTCTTTTTGTCGTAATCACAATCGCTCCATTTTTAGCTCTAGCACCATACAATGCTGTTGCAGCGGCGCCTTTCAAAACGACCATCGACTCTATGTCATCAGAATTTATATCTGCTGCACGATTACCAAAATCAGCTCCGGCACTACCTTGTGGCACAGCGCCAGATGTAGTTGATATCTGAGGCGAACCATTATTAACAGGTAAACCATCAACTACAAATAAAGGCTGACCAGAGTCGTTGAAGGAAGATCCGCCACGAATTACAATTTTAGAAGAACCCCCTAAAGTACCCGATTGGGCACTAACTCTCACACCAGCAACTTTTCCTGTTAACGCATTCACAACATTCGTTTCTCTTGCTTTTGTAATTTCCTCCCCGCTAACTTTTGTCACAGTATAACCAAGCGACTTTGCTTCACGTCTAATTCCCATCGCAGTAACTACCACTTCGCCAAGAGATTTGGAATCAGTTGCCAAAACTACATTAACTACGCTTGACGTACCTAATGTCAATGTTTGCGATACATAACCAATAAATGAAAATTGTAATCCTGTACCTCCTGAAGGCACTTTGATGCTGTACCTACCATCAACTGATGTAATCGTTCCTCCTTGAGCGCCTATCACACGTACGCTAACCCCAGGTAACGGTAATCCGCCATCTGTGTCTGTAACCGTACCAGTAACCGTCCGCTCCTGTGCCAACGCAGCTCCTGCAAAGCATAGGAATACGAACAAACTTAGTATAAGTTTTTTCATAAAAAATAAAATTTAGATTTAGTAATAATTAATTATGGCAAATATATCAAAACTGAAGCCCCAAACTAAAAATTCTGTTAACAAAAATTAACATTTGAAAATTATAAGCGCCTATTTAGGCTTTAAGGTGGTTTTTTAACGAATTTAATTTCATTTATATGACAGAACCACTATATAATTTTGAATACAGACTTAGTAGACAATTTTAGACACACTGTAGTGCTTTCAGAACAGCCAAATAAGTACTGAAAAGATATTTCAAAAAATAGGTTTTATTTTCACAAAAGGTTTAAAAAATAGATGTTAAACGATGTGATACGCCCATTCAATATTATATAACAAATGGCATTAAAATTTGTTTTTATTGATATTAAAAGCCACCTTGATCTGGTTCCGCATGAACGAGAAGTACTTTCAATCCCACACTTGTCCCAAGCCCGAGAAGACAATACCCCATCCATACTCGAAATGACTCTACCATGTCTCCACGATGAGTCCACCTTTTTAATAGAAAAAACCTGGACTCATACTGCTCTCATATTCCCTGCATCGCGGGATTTACTCAGTAAGAGTCCGGCATCTTACCCGGACATGCCTCGAAAAACTAATTCACTAAAAAAACAGCATTCATAAACAGGCCTTTTCCATTCTCCCAAAATGACCGGAACAACACATCCGGCGCAAGGTAAATGATCGTGCCTTTGCCATAAGATTGTACGCCAAACAACAAGCCGGTGTTTAAGCGTGATTGCACATTCTTACCCACAATGCCGGCCATAAAAGAATCTGATTTTAAGACACCTACATTGTAACCTTTAGTCAAAGGCTCATAGATTTTATCATCAGTTTTTAGTGTATAATAATATTTACCCAATCCAAAAGTCAAGGGGTGACTTTTATCCAAATTAACTTTATAAATTGCTCCCGGAATTGCTTCCGCAAAGTCATCCCGCTCCTTATTGCTGTATACCGCAACATTCTCTTTTTCCTCTTTCTTTGAAGGTTCCTTCTTTTTAATTTCAAAAGGCTTTTTCCCTGCCACTGCTGTAATCGCATCCTCCATTAAAATCACCTTTCCTCCCCTGCCAATCCAGTTGTCCAGCCTTTCGTTCAAATCTTTTGGATACTTCCCATCAGGTAAAATAAGAACGTTGATCACGTTAATATCCAGTTCCGCCAAATCTTCCACATCAATTAAAGTCACTTTCCCGTCCAGCTCCTGCTCAAAAATATGCCACACCTGCCCAACCGCCTGCGAAGAAATATCCGGGCCCGATACCACTCCAACTTTAGCCACTTTAAGCAACTGATAACCAGAAGTCCCTAAATCCCTTCCTTTCTCTACAAACCCACTTGCAATGGTGTAAAAAGACTTATGATACTTCTTTTCCAACGATTCCATTAAAGCAGGAAGTTCCCTGATTTTTTTTTCGTTTTCTGCCCTGTAAACCAGCAAAGAACCCTGCCCATAATCCCTTCCTTCAACCTGAAATCCTGTCTCAGCAAACCTAACCCGCACACCGGCCTTTTGCAAAATCATTAAAATCTGGGCATCCGAAGTAGCGTTCCATGGCAAAATCCAGGCATAAGGCTTTTTAACCCTGGCAACATCAGGTTTCCCCTCCTCTATGTCCCGATAAAGTCCTTTAACAGCCTCCTTATTTGCATAGGCTGTTAAACCATAGGCATAAGGCAAAGCCCAGGCAGTGATGTCATACGTATTAGAATCTGTGATAAAGGTTTTCGGTTCAAACAGTACATTTGCTAAAACCGCAGCAGATTGATGCAGGTTAACCACAAGATCATTCCTTTCAATCTTATACGTATTGTTTTTCTGGGTTTCAAAATTATATCCGTTAAGCGTTCTGTCTCCGCCATAAGCAAATTCAATATGGTTCCTTTTTAGCAATTCAGCCAGTTTCTTAACCTTATCCAGATTGTCTGCCTTCACCACAAAACTCTCATAATTCCCTGGAGGCGAAACAATGGATTGTTCAAAATACTTCTTAAATTCCCTCAACAATAAATGCGCATGAGAAGATACCGTTTCCAGCGTTGCAATCCCTGTTGTATAATGATGGTCAATCCTGTCCTTTAAGGTCAATGTATCACCCGCAGCAGTAACCACAGCCAGGCCAGCATTTATTCCGCCCTGCTCATACGTCATTCCAATAGCCCCGTTATACAGCGGATAGGTATCTCCATAAGAAGGATACAGCAAATCAAACCTTTCCTTAGTAAAATACTGCCAGCCATTTTCATCAAAATACTTTGCATTATTTTTTCCTACCGTTACCTGGAACGCCCGCTGAAAAGCAGTAATATCCTGATGTACCGGTTCTGCAGCAGGTGCAAAATAATAAGGTTCATTGTAACTTTGCTCATGAAAATCTACATGCACTTCTGGCATCCACTGATGGTATAAAGCCAGACGTTGCTGCGTCTCCACCTGCGTTTGCCATGCCCAGTCACGGTTAAGGTCATAATAATAATGGTTTGACCTGCCCCTTGGCCAGGGCTCACTATGCTCCCTCGCATCCGGATTAGCATCCGGATTTTTACCTTTTACCCCGGTAAAGAAATTTACGTAGCGTTCCCTTCCATCGGGGTTCAGGCATGGATCTATCACCACTACAGTATTTTTTATCCAGTCATTTATGCCTTTCTCTTGTCCCGTAGTCAATGCAAAAAGCATTTTCATCGCTGTCTCCGTAGAACTGGCCTCATTACCATGAACATTATAACTTAACCATAAAATAGCAGGTTGCTTTTTGAGGTCTATAGCTGTCTTTCCGGCTTTTCGCAAGGAGAGGTTATTCCGCCTGATCTCCTCCAAATGCTCTATATTTTCTGCCGAAGAGACTATTGCCACCATCAACTCACGTCCTTCATACGTCTTACCATAGCTTACCAGCTTTATTTTTTTTTCCCCGGCGCTTAGATACTTAAAATAATCTACCACCCTTTGATGCGGGGTAAAATGACTTCCTAAAGCGTAGCCAAGATACTCATCAGGTGATTTTTTCTGAGCAAAGGTGCTGGTAAACGGAACAAGGATCAACAAAAAAAGACGCAGCAAATGTTTCATAGAAATAAATATATTAATTTTACATCATACAATACGTATCCCTCATGGCAGACATCGAATTATTATATCAATATTATTTAAAACACAGAACGATCTGTACAGACACCCGAAATATTACCGAAGGATGCCTGTTTTTTGCTTTAAAAGGGGATAACTTCGATGCCAATACATTTGCCGCGAAAGCCATCGCCGATGGTGCTGCTTATGCAATTATTGACAATGCAGCTTATGAGGCCGATTCGCATTTTATACTGGTAGACAACGTACTGCAAACGCTCCAGGACCTTGCCCGTCACCATAGAAAACAATTGACCATTCCAGTAATTGGCCTAACCGGAAGTAATGGAAAAACCACCACCAAAGAATTAATTAAAGCCGTATTGGCCGAGAAATATAAAACCTTTGCCACAAAGGGAAACCTGAACAATCACATTGGCGTACCACTTTCGTTGCTGGCCATGCCAGAAGATACTGAAATTGCAGTCATAGAAATGGGTGCAAACCATCAAAAAGAAATAGAAATGCTTTGCGAAATTGCACAGCCTACCCATGGCCTGATCACCAATGTTGGTATGGCCCATTTAGATGGTTTTGGTGGTTTTGAAGGTGTTAAAAAAGGAAAAGCCGAATTGTATGCGTATTTAAAACAACACAATGGCATGGTGTTTATCAATAAAAACAATGCATATCTGCTGGAAATGAGCAGTACTGCAAACCTCGATAACCTTGTTTATTACGGAACAGAAACGGAAAACGCAGTATCAGGCCATCTTGAAAAATCTGATCCCTTATTAGAACTGATCTGGAATACAAATAGCAGCTCTTACGCAGTTAAAGCAAACCTTACCGGCTCCTATAATTTTGAAAACATCCTCGCAGCCATCTGCATTGGCAATTATTTTCAATTAACACCAGAGCAGATCAACACGGGACTTTCAGGTTATTACCCCGTTAATAACCGCTCACAAGTTACTAAAACAGCACAAAACACAGTAATATGTGATTTCTACAATGCCAATCCAAGTAGCATGGCAGCAGCACTGGCCAATTTATCAACCCTTACTGCGACCAGAAAAGTAGCCATCATTGGCGATATGTTTGAACTTGGGCCAGAATCCGCACAGCAGCATCAGCAAATTGCAGAAATTGCAGAAAAAGTAGGCCTGGAAAACCTGATATTTATCGGGCAGCAATTTTACACTTTAAAAGATACCCATCAGGGCCTCTTTTTTAACAATCCTACAGCAGCAGCAGACTATTTGGTAGCCAATACAATTAAAGATAGCCTTATTTTACTAAAAGGATCACGAGGCATGGCCCTGGAAAAGCTACTACCGCTCATCTAGCGCTATGCTTAAACCAGCATCGCTAACCTCTTTTAAGGGGTTATCCCGCATGTTCTGCTCTATCTCTATCTCGTACCGTCCTGCTGCCGGAAAATAGTACTGGGTTAGCATGGCCCAGTTGTGCGTAAACAAGTTCCCCGAACCAGATCCAAGCCATTTTCCGTCTGCCTCAGCCATCTTAAATTCGTATCTTTTGCTCAATTTCTTTTGCCCGGCTGGTTTAATATGAAGTAATACAAAGACATTAGAATAGCCATAATCAGCAGTGTTACGCAGCCTGAAATAGAGCTTATATGGCTTACTTGCATCGTTGATGTCAACACTGGCTTTAATCTTATTCACATAACTCCAGTTGCGCTGAGGCATCTCAATATTGATGTCAACCAGATTACCATTAGTACAGCCAAACAAAAATATGGCCGCAACCCCTAAAAAACAACGTACAAAAAGCTGATACCTATTCATTCTTCGGCTTATCCGATGCGGGCTTATTACGCCTCCGGTTATTCCTGTTCCTGTTATTTCTATTTCCTGTAGGCTGAGTTGAACCATTGGCTTCTCCGGTATTTCCCCCCTCAACCTGAACTTTAGCTACTGGTGCAGATTGCTGCTTAGGGCCCTGCTGCACAGGTTTTACCTGTTGTGGTGCCTTCAATTGCGGCGCAGGCTTACTTTGCTGTGCCGGTTTATGCTGTTGCGCAGGTTTACCTTGAGGCTGGCCTGGTTTTCCATTACGGTTAGCACCGCCTTTATTGTTGTGATTACGGCCCGATCTGCTCCTGTTTTTATCGTCCATACGGGTCAGACTATCCTGACCAACCACGTTTTCGTAGTCCGGGGTTTTCTCTACCGCTGCTGCAGTTTTCAGCTCAACAGCATCATCTTTAAGACTTACCGGTTTCATGCCCTTTTTATTCATAGCCATGATTTCTTTAACCCTATCCACCTTCAAAGGAATCCAGTCTTCCGTATTCGGATAAGCAAACCACATCAGCTTCTTAAAAATGTCCGTTTTCTGATGACGGGCCACGCCAATTTCAGTTTGCAAGCTTTCAATGCGGTCCGGAATATCCTTTAACGCATCAAGATAAGTATCCAATTCATAATTTAAACAGCATTTCAGCTTACCACATTGTCCGGCCAGCTTAAGTGTATTTAAAGACAAATTCTGATACCTTGCGGCAGCCGTAGAAACCGTTTTAAAGTTGGTGAGCCAGGTAGAACAACACAACTCCCTGCCACAAGAACCAATTCCACCAAGCCTTCCGGCCTCCTGGCGCATCCCAATCTGGCGCATTTCAATCCTGATCCGGAAGGTTTCGGCCATTTTTTTGATCAGTTCCCTAAAATCTACACGACCTTCAGCCGTATAGAAAAAGGTAGCCTTGGTTTTGTCGCCCTGGTAATCCACATCACTAATCTTCATAGATAAGCGCAGTTCCAGTGCCAGTGTCCTGGCTTTGTGCATGGTTTCCCACTCCAAATCCTTGGCAATTTTCCACTTGTCAACATCCTGTTCAGTAGCCTTTCTGTATATCTTTCTGGTTACCTGGTCCAGTGGTGTTTTACGCCTTTTCATTTGGATCCGCACCAATTCTCCTGTTAAGGAAACATGGCCGATATCGTAGCCACCAGTAGGTCCTTCTACCGCAACCAGCTCTCCAATTTCTAAATAAATGTTATCGTTATTCAGGAAAAACTCTTTCCTTGCTCCTTTAAACTTTACTTCAATAACCTGAAAAGGCTTATAATTTGATGGCATGTCTAAATTAGACAGCCAGTCCTGAACTTCCATTTTTCCGCATCCGCCGGTAAGGCATGAGCCATTACTTTTGCAGCCTGAGGGGGCGCAACCGCCACCTGTAGAACAACTTCCACATCCCATAACTAATTGTATATATATTGAGTCCCCTTGGGGAGCGATTTAAACTTAATTGTTTTTACCAGTTGTAAAGATACATCTAAAAATAAGATTTTCGGATTAGCATTCCGTTCAATGTGGTAATGTGCTTTTTCCAGCTCCTCAATTAGTGCGGCAGCCATATTCAAATTCAGCACGTGTGTACTTAGTTTTTTTGCCGTGTCCAGCGTGCGCTCCGGTAGTTTCACCAGTTCATCCGCGCCACTCAACAACAAGCTACATTCCCTTAAAAAGCTAATGCCGTACTTCAAAAAGTTCTTTTGATTTTCCCTGCCCCAACTGGCAGCCTGTTCTGTAAAACTGATCAAATCGGGCACCCGGTTGCCGTAGCCCATACGTAACCATTCTGCAAAACGTTCGGCATGATCGTTTTGCGTATGCGCCACCAATTGTTTGGCTTCCACCATATTTCCATCTGCCAAAAAAGTATAGGTAGTTGCCTCCTCTTCCGGCAAACCATGCTGTTCCATTAGATAGCGCTCAATAATGGTGTCCGCTAGTTTTGGTATTTTTACAATTTGCGTACGCGATAACAACGTTGACAAAATCTGTTCCTGGTTGTTACCCACTAAAATAAAGAGGGTATTTTTAGGCGGTTCTTCAATAATCTTCAGCAGCGCGTTCCCTTCCTTATCCAAAAATTCAGGGAGCCACATAATCAGCACTTTTGTTTCTGCTTCAAAGGCCTTATAACTTAACTTCTTGATGATATCATGACATTCAGCAATGTTAATATTAGCTTGTTTATTTTCAGCATTCAATCTTGAGCGCCATATATCCAAATCAAAATACGGATCAGAAAGCAGCATCGTACGCCATTCATCCAGTACATCAGTCGCAATTTTTACATCCTTAGAGGCGAAAAAAGGATAAGAAAAATGAAGATCAGGATGGATATACCGCTCGTATTTACGACAGGACGAACAGACCCCGCAACTGTCTGAGGCAGATTTATCCAGGCAATTGATATACTGAGCATAAGCGATGGCCAGCAGCAAAGCACCACTGCCATCACAGGAAAGAAACAACTGGGCATGACTCACCCGGTTCTCTGCTATTGTTTGTATCAGCCGTTGCTTAATACTTTCCTGACCTATGATTTCTCTAAATTGCATTTGGTGCAAAATAGGTAATTTTTTTAGAAACTTACTGCTCTACCTTTGCCAACACACCCTTAACCTTATCTGCCTGGTAAACTTTCTTGTAAAAATCTACCAGCGAATTGTATTTTTCAGGTGCATATTTTTTACCCAGCATTGTTTGGGTACGTGTATAAATCACCGTATTATCTTTCATCACTGCCTTAGCCGTATATTTCCCAAATTCAGATTCAATAACCACCTCTTTAGGTAAAAAATCAACCTTATACCCTTTAGGAATAGTGTAAACAATCTCATCCTCATCACGATAACCGTAAGGAACGCCAAAAAAAGTTTTTCTTTCCTCTACTTTTGCGGGCACGCTTTCCTTTCTATTGGTCAGGTTTAGCGTCAGAAACAGTTTATCCGCACCACTGGTTAACAGTTTCGGACATTTTAAACTGATACTTTCATTGATTACCGCAACCGATTTATCTGGCTGATCATACTTTAAGGTCCCCAACTGCAGGTTTGGGATATTTAATCCGTTAATAACGCGTTTCCGCTGTTCAAATGGCTCCAGAAACTGCATGTAATAACAATCATCATATTGCCCGTCGCCATAAGAAGTCAGCATATTGATGTCCGCCACTCCCTCATCATTAAAAGCAACCGTAGTTTTCCGCTTTTGAAAATTATCTTCAGGCCGGTAGATTGGTGTGCGCACTAGTTTGCCGCCATCCGCTGTCACCAGCAATACGTTTTTATCAGAACAGCCACCATTTAAATGGCCTGCAGGAACATGCTGACTCGTACATTCCAGCCAAACCGTATCTTTTTGTAAGGGCACGCATAAAATCATGTGGTTGGCCTGGTTTAAACTCGCAAACGTCGGGTTCATCGATGGCATATCATAACCAATCACCACCAGGTTAGAAGGAATATTAACTTCATTTAACAAAGCTTTCATGTAGTTAGACAAGGCTTTACAATCACCGTAATTTACTGCCGCAACTTTATCCGCATTAATGGGCTTAAATCCACCCACGCCAAGCTGCACGCTCACATAACGGGTATTCCCCTGCAGGTAATTGTACAGGCGTTTTATTTTCTCCTTTGGTGTTTTAGCATCACTTACCAATGCAGCAACCCTTGTTTTTACCGCAGGAGGCAAAATCTGGGGCTCACTATTTAATTTGTAAATCCAGGCCCCAACGTTTTTCCAGTTCTCCAAATTACCGACTGAACTGTCATATTCAAAATCATTTGGCGCCAGCATCACCCAGGGACTAACATTTTTAATCCCTGCGCTTAAAGGCTCATAATCCAGCGGTTTAAAATTTACCGTACTCCATTTGTATTCCGTTTTGCCTTTCACTTTTACAGAGTCCGTTTTCAGGCCCGGGCTCTTGATGTATTTAAAAGTCATTCCCTCCGGAATCTTAAATACATATTCAGACTTCTCTACCGCATAATTGAAAGATCCAACAGGGCTCCAGGAAGGGTAACTGGTGATCCCATAATAATCCTTATTGTAACTGTACTCAATCGTATAAGGATAGGTTGCATTCAAAAAGTCCAGCTCCTTTAAACGTCCATCATCATAAATCGTTCCATCAGAAATGGCACTCCGGTCTTTAAAATCAGCCAGTTTATAATCTTTGATTTTATTTCCTTTTGCATCGTACATACTGGCCCTCAAGCTCGAAATACTGGAGAACTTATCGTAAAACTCCCTCATAGCAGACTCGTCTTCGCCATTTTTGTTCACGATGGTCAACACCACCTTATTGGTATAAGTTGCATGACTGGCATTCCTGACATCAAAAGTCTGTTGCTCCAATCTCAATACCACAGAAGCATTGGTAAGCAACTCTGCAGGAATTTTGTCTACATCATAAGGGTTTTGCGCAGCAACATGCATGCTGCTAAACATCAATACAGTGGTAATTATTTTTTTCAAGGCCTTATATTTTTTTAAACACAATCTGTTGTGCTTGTTTTTCCACAATGTTTTTAAACAGCTCTTTAAGAGAATGGTACTCTTCTGCGGTAAATACGGATTTCCCTACACTAATTTTACTACTGATGCTAACCTTATTTTCCTCTGTGGCAAATAGAAACGTAAAAGAAGCCTCATCATTTGGCAGTTTAATTTTACCGTTTTTTGGCAGCTTGTCCAGCTGATAGCTTTTAGGGAACTCAATGTTAACCCTAAAATTTTCTTCCAATGGGTAGGCAAAATCTACAGGAAAGTTGCGTTCGTCCATCTTAAACGGGTTTTCAGTAGTACGTTCATACAATAGTGGTGTTAAAATCACCAGGTTGCCTGCCTCTTCCACATTATCCTCAATGGTTACATCCATCGTTTCTGTTAAAGCCTCCCCCAGGTTATCCAGGTTTTCAATTTTATAATTCTTGATTTCCAGCCCCGGCTTGTCCTTTTTATAATTCTTTAAATACTCCGCTTCGTTCGTTGCAGAAGCATAACGGTTTCTATGGTTTACTGCTGCGTAATTGGTGTAAGAAAGGTATAAATTGCCTGTAAGCTTATTATCTTCCGTTAACACCAAATTGTAAAATGCGTTGTTCCTGCTCGGCTTAGTCTGCTCTAAAGAAATCCAGGCCCCATTTTTCGCCTTCGTGTCAATTTTAAAGCCCTGGTGACAAAGGTTTTCATAAGCAATCACATCACTACATAAAAACTTATCCGTTGCATCCAGTAAATGAACCACGCTATCTATCTCAACCTGTACAATAACATTGTTAAATTTACTCAGCATGGGGTATCCCGGGTGGGTACCATTTTCACGGGTACTCACCAATACCGGCGACGCATTAAATCCTGCTGTCGTTAAAAGATTTAGCAATGAGAAATTAATATCGGCACTACTGCCAGATTTCTTTTCCAGGACTGCTTTTATACTGGTTTCCCCGGTATATCTACGGTACTTATCATCCCATTTCACCGTCCTCTTAACATAATCGTAAATCAGTTGCATTTGAAGCTCGGGGTTCTTCTCCCCTTTTAAAATCGCAGGGAGGATAGATTTACTGTAGCTGTTTTTTGTAATGAACTTTCCAAAATTCTCATCTTCCAATAAATCCTCTACAATTTTTTCCCAGTTTGAAGTCAGGTCTTTATATATGCTTCCCGGATAATGAGTTGCCGTAAGTTCGAATTCAACTTTTGAAATATAATCTTCCAAAGTGGTAATGAATTTTTCATTCTTTATGGCAGGAACATTAGCCACATTCCATTTCATTTCAAGCGCATTGGCCGTTATGTTTCCAGCGCTACTAGTGCTGGTAGAAGGAATGTAATAACTCTCAGAGATGCTTTCTCGTTTTAAGGGATTGAGTTGAATATAGCCCTTGCCAGCTAATTTGTATTTAAAATACTCAGGAATCCTCACATCAAATTCAGAATACAACGTGGGGAGTGATCCTTGAAAGTACCAGTCGCGCAAATTAAAAAGGTAGTCAGATTTAATTTTATACCTATACTCTACAATAGATCCTTCTTTAACATTTGGCAAGGTAAATTTTTTAACCGTCCAGTTTTTATCATGCTTTTCAGAGAACCTTGCATCCCTGGCCAGTTTACTGACTACAATTTTATCATTTTCTAAGTTATAGGTAGCCGCATCCATAAAATCCAGAACTTCTTCAGGCCCGTTGCCGCTGTGGTAAAGGTTCACGTCAAAATCGGCCAGGTCGTAACCAGATTTGGTCAATACTTTATAACGCATATGCCTTTCAAAAACATATACAAAGTTTCCCGTTTTGGGGCTAACTTCAAACCAGCCCTTACCTACGTCGAAGAGCTTAACCCCATTGGCAGCAGAATCCGGACCGGAAACCTTGGTGTCAAATTCAGAGCGTTCAACCTTTCCAAATTTAAAAGTTCGTTCGGCAAGCCCTTTTTCCTGGCCGTATGCAGAGAGTGCAATCCAGAGCGCGGAGAGTAAAAATAGATGTTTCATATTTGTTGGTTTGATTTTGAGCTTCGTTATTTGGATGCCGAAGTGTTGTATTCTACAATTAAAGACCTAACAAAGTCAAAGTTAAACTTGTCTTCCGCTTTATACCGATCAGCAACGTGGGCATTATCTTGCACCAGATTAAGGAATTTGGCTTTCCTCTCCTTTCTACTGCCCCAGATCTCAGTAGTTTTTATATCAATTAATTCACCATTATCTTTTTGCGCATACCATGATTTATTACTCATATTATACGTGCTGCCATAACCAACGCCACCAAAACCAGCTCCTGGCGTACCCATAGAGGATCCATAAATCGTACTGGTTTTAAAATATTCGTATAACTTGATTTTGCCGTCTTCCAACACCTGTAAAAACACCTTTTTCTTACTCTTAGGAGTTAGTAGCGATCGAAAGATCCCATGACCGGCCTTGTAGGTTTCTTTAATGTCAGAAGGTTTATATTTTTTGTTCTTCTCTTGTCCCGCCGCTTTAAATTTAACCTTATCTACACTATGGTTTTTAACCTCGCCCATAATTTTAGTGCCATCGTTGGTAATCACATAATCTGTTTGGGCAAAGATATTTGCAGTTGAAAGGGTAAAAAAAGCAAAGAAAAGCGCAATCAGCAGTCGTTTTGTTAAGTTATTCATCTTTATGTTTGTTTGGTTAAGCTTGTAAAATGAAGGATACGCTGCGCAACTGATTTAGCGAAATAGAAGCAGTGGAGAAGAGTAGAGCGTTCATTTAAAAAATATATTACCCTTATCCCAGGGTAGTATTTACAGGAGTAAAGCTATTAATTAAGTTTGATGATTACAAAATAAAAAAACAACTATTCAAGTAGTTACCTCCTTGCAAATAGTCTGACCCTGCCGTCAAAAAAAACATAAATTTGCACATGAACCGGATCGACCGCCTTTCTGCCATCATTATTCAGCTTCAATCCAGAAAAACAGTGAGGGCACAAGATATTGCCGAACGTTTTGACATTAGCCTCCGTACCGTTTACCGCGATATCCGTTCATTGGAAGAAGCAGGGATACCTATCATAGGAGAGGCTGGCGTTGGGTACTCTTTAGTGGAAGGCTATAGGTTGCCTCCGGTAATGTTTACCCGGGAAGAGGCTGTAGCGTTTATTACTGCAGAAAAGCTGGTAACCAGGCTTACCGATGCTGCAAATGGCGCATTATATAACACTGCACTGGATAAGGTAAGGGCTGTACTTAAAACCACAGAAAAAGATTACCTGGAAAACATAGACAACAGAATAGAAGTATTTAAGAGCAATCGTTTGCCAGATCTTAATCCCCAGCACAACCCTCTTCAAAATATTTTAAAAGCAATTGCTGTTAAAGCAGTTATACAACTTGAATATTTTGCCTATTACAGGCAAGAACACACCAAAAGATTAGTAGAGCCTATTGGTGTTTTTTACTTACAGGGCTACTGGCACCTTATTGCCTGGTGCCGGGAACGCAAGGCCTGCCGTGATTTTAGGTTTGATAGAATTACAGAACTTTCCCTAACAGATGAAACCTATGTAGACGTCCATTGTGCTTTTAAAGACTACCTGGATGATCTTTATAAAGAAATGAAACTGGAAGAGGTTACCATTTTAGTTGACCATAAAGCAAATCAACATCTTGGCGAACAGAAATACTATCAGGGTTTTGTAGAAGAACAGCATACCGCCCAAGGTGTTGAAATGCAGTTCCTGACCATGTCCATGGAAGGTTTTGCACGCTGGTACATGAGCTTTGCAGATTACGCTACAGTAATAAAACCAGCAAGCCTGCTTACCAGGGTAAAAGAAATTAACAGTGCCACTGCAAAAAAAATAGCAGATAAATAAAAGCTACTGACATAGGGTTGTCACCACCCTGCTGTTTCTTTGAATTATAAATCAAAAACAGAAAAGATATGTCAACTTTAAAAGAATTTTTAAACGAATTAGAAGAAGAATCTACGGTAACGCGTAAAATGCTAAGCCGCATTCCTGCAGATAAATACGACTGGCAGCCTCATGTAAAGAGCATGACCATACATCAACTTGCTGGCCATATTGCTGAGTTACCAGGATGGATGAGTATGGCCTTTACCACCAATGAATGGGATTTTGAAGCGAACCCTTATACTTCTCCTGTTTGGAAAAGTAATGAAGAGCTGATGGAATTCTTCGAGAAGAATTTTGCACAGGCAAAAACATTCCTCGAAAATGGCAAAGAGGAAGACTTGCAACCAGGCTGGACTTTAAGAAACGGTGCCCAGGTGTACATGAACATCACCAAAGCAGAACTGGTACGCCATGCCATAAGCCAAACCATCCACCACAGGGCACAATTGGGTGTATATCTGCGTTTATTAGACATTCCTATTCCCGGAACTTATGGCCCTAGCGCAGACGAAAACTTTTAAATTGAAATCAGCTCTTCCGTTTAACCATTTTTAGCTCATCGCCAACATTCACAAAACCTGAACCTTCATGGATCAGGTTTTGTCCAAACATTACCTTTTTATTGATGGTTCGGTAACCTGCCAGCGTTTTCAACGGCTCTGCTCCTTTTAATCCTGTTTGTTGATCTACAGTAGTCAATACGCATCTTGCGCAGGGTTTAACTGCCTTAAATGATACATCGCCAAGATAAAATGAATCAAAACTATCCTCTATATGCGCGTCACCGCCAGTAAATACGAAATTGGGGCGAAAACGATCCATTGGCACCGGCTGACTTAATTTTCCATTCAGCCCATCAAGAGATGCCTGGCTAATCAACAAGAATGGAAACCCATCCGCAAAACCAACTATTTCCTGATTAGCGGCATATTTTGGATCTACTAAGCGTTTTTCCTGTGCTGGCATTTGCACCAACCGAACATTAGTTTTCATAAAATCAGCACACCACTCACTAACCTCTTTGCTTACTTCTAATCCTTGAGATATATCATCCCAAATATTGACGGCGATGCTTTCACCTCTGTGCGTCTCCAGATCAAATGAAACCCTGTTTGCCAAATCACTTTTATGATGTATAGAAAGCCGGCCATTGTCAATAGTCACCCCAAGCAAAGCCAGCTCCGGGTGTTTCCGCTGACTAACAAAAGTGCCTGTTTCATCAATCAACATCCAGCGCCTGTCATACTTCAAGCCTTTTTCTGCCACCTCTGCCTGCTGCAAACTAATTCCTCCTAAAGATTTAACAGGATAGACATTTATTTCCGATAAGTAAAAGTTGTTCATGATCTAAAAATACAAAGCCTACCTAAACAATTCAAAACTGTACTGCGCATCGCTCCAAAATTCATCCAGCGCAATAATTCTTGGTTTAAAAAATGAAATCAACGCAGGCCAGTCTTCCTTTTTTAAAACACTTACGTCTGAAAGGTTTTTATAAATCCTGCTAATCGTTTTACCATATTCATCCTGACCATGCAACTGCCACTCCCATTCCTCATTCAGCGCAACCTTTAATATATTTTTAAAGGCCTGGAATTGTTCAAACATCAAAGCTTGAATGTCCGGATCAGGATGGCTCATTTCTATTGAAACTGTAGCAGAACGATGATCCGCCTGCATCTTAAAATACAGGTGCTTAAAACCAGTTTTGTAGTTGATCCAGTTAATTTTTAAACCATCCGCAGAAGGATGCGGAGAGATGTATTGGCCAAAAGCCGTCCAGAATGCTTGTTTAAGTTGAGAAACCTGATCTTTAGTATACAATTCTTGTGTTGGTAAAGTTATCCTATACAGGAATGAGTTTACAATAAAACAATTACAAATACTTCTTATACAAGTTATACAAAATCAATTTATCGTCATCACTAAGCACCGGGTTTTCATCCGTCTGCACAAAATGAAGTTTAAAAGATTTTATGGCGTTACTTAAGTTCCGCGTATCGTACCCGATAACACGAAGGGCAAGTACAGGGTCAAAATCTACCGTAGGATGAATCAGCAGCCCATCCTGCCAATAACCAAAGCCTTTGTCTGCAAGCTGCTTCCAGGGAAATTTATACGGATCTACTTTACGTCCAGGGGCAATATCTGCATGGCCGATAAAATTGGCTGTCGGGATGTTGTATTTCTGCTTTAAGGTACCCAGCAATTTAATCAGGCTGGCCATCAATGCCTCAGAATAAGGCTCACCCAGCCCGCTGTTATCCAGTTCTATCCCAATAGAAGAAGAATTAAGGTCTGTATCGTTACCCCATTTACCCACACCTGCATGATTGGCCCTCAGGTAATCATTAACCATTTGCACCACTTTGCCATCTTTGCCAATCACATAATGCGCACTGGTTTGTGTACTGGCAAGTGTAAAAGTCTTTATGGTTTGCTCTACCGAGTCCTGGGCAGTATGATGAATAATCACAAAATTTGGCTTACGCATGCCAAAATTTACAGAAGCTACCCAAGTTTGCTCATTAACAGGTAAAGAATCGATTTGCTGTTTAACAGGGGGCATTTCTTTAATCACCTCAGCAAAGTCATTTGCTTTATCTTTATAAACCTTGTTGGTGGCAGCATATTTATTGGTACTACAGGAAATACTAAATACGGCTATCGCCAATAACAGGCCGTAACATTTGGAATTTTGGAACATCTTTTGAGTTTAATGCTGTGAAATTACTAATTTTATGCCTTTTATTAAGATTTACAATTCATGAATCATTCGAGCAGAGCATTTCTCTTTACCGCAGCATGCCTTATCACAACCGGATTTACAGCCTGCAACAACACCCAGGAAAGCAAAAAAACCGAAAGCACAAAAACCATAGCTGTAGAAGACAGTCTTCAGGAATATGCCAGAAAACGATTGAGCATTTATGAAAGTGTTAAATTGACTACAAACTTAAATGAACTTACACCCAACGACCGTAAAGTACTCCCACTGCTGATCCAGGCCGCACAAATTATGGATGGTTTATTTTGGCAACAAACCTATCCGCAGCGGGATAGCCTGCTTAATGTATTAAAAGACGAAAACACCAAAGCTTTTGTGAGGATCAACTACGGACCCTGGGATCGTTTAAATGGCGACAAACCTTTTGTTGCAGGAATTGGTGCTAAACCTGATGGGGCAACATTTTACCCTGCCGGATTAACTAAAGAAGCGCTCGAAAAATCAGACCTTAAAGATAAATTTAACCCCTATTCCGTAGTCAGACAAGATAGCGCCGGAAAACTTTCCCTCGTTCCTTACCATACCTTATTTGCTGCCGAGCTACAAAAAGCATCTAGTCTGCTCAAACAAGCCGCTTTAATCACAGAAGATGCTGGTTTTAAAAACTACCTTAACTTACGTGCAGATGCACTGGTTACCGATAATTATACCGCTAGTGATTACGCCTGGCTGGACATGAAAAGTAACGGTCTGGATTTGATTATTGGCCCTATAGAAAACTATGAAGATAAGCTGTACAATGCCCGCACTTCCTTTGAAGCATATGTATTGGTTAAAGATAAAGTATGGAGCAAGCGACTGGCAAAATATGTACAGCTACTTCCCGAATTACAGAAAGGGCTCCCGGTAGCAGAGAAATATAAAAAGGAAAAACCCGGAACAGATTCTGAACTGAATGCCTATGATGTGGTTTATTATGCCGGAGATTGTAATGCCGGTTCCAAAACCATTGCTGTAAACCTCCCGAACGATGAATTGATTCAGCAAAAAAAGGGAACACGCCGCTCGCAGCTTAAAAATGCCATGCGGGCCAAGTTTGATAAAATCCTGGTGCCCATCAGCACCGAGCTGATTGACAAGACGCAACAGCAATACATTAAATTTGATGCGTTTTTTGCCAATGTGATGTTTCATGAAGTTGCACATGGCCTCGGCATCAAAAAAACCATCAGCGGAAAAGGATTTGTACGTGACGCTTTAAAGGAACAATTCTCCTGGTTAGAAGAAGGAAAAGCAGATATCCTTGGCCTATACATGGTAACAGGGCTGTTAAAAAAAGGAGAACTTACCGGAGATGTCAAAGAATATTACACCACATTTATGGCGGGGATACTCCGTTCTGTAAGGTTTGGCGCGGCCAGCGCGCATGGCAAAGCCAATATGCAATGTTTCAATTTCTTTAAAGAGAATGGCGCCTTTTTAAGATCAGCCAATGGCACTTACAAAGTAGATTATGTAAAGTTTGCCGAATCTATGGATAAACTTGCAGCAATGATCCTTACCCTTCAGGGCAATGGCGATTATGCATCGGTTCTAAAAGTGCAGCAGGAAAACGCTGTTATCCAGCCTGAGTTACAGGCAGACCTGGATAAACTGAGTAAAAAAGGCATTCCGGTTGATGTGATATTTGAGCAGGGTGTAGACGTGCTGGGCGTTAAATAGAAGCGGCACCAAGATGCTTGCTGATGATGTTTTCAAGCTCATGAATATCAAAAGGCTTAGATAAATAACCATCTGCCCCGGCTTGTTGCGCCAAAGAGGCTACATCGTTATTTGCCGAGAAGTAAATTACGGGTATGTTTTTCAGTTCCTCGTGCTTTTTTAGTTCCCTTGTAGCATCAATACCGCCCACATCAGGCAACCAGTTGTCCATAAAAATAATGTCTGGTGTATAGGCATTCACCTGATCAATGATGTTGTTAGAGGTAGAAGAAGTTTTAATTTCATAGCCTGCATCTTCCAAAATAATGGTACACAATTCCAGGATATCAACGTTGTCATCAAAGACAAACACTTTTTTATTTTTACTCATTACGGGTTGTATTTTTGGTCAAGTTAACAAATTTATAAATTCTGCCATAGCTTCAATACGCAGTACAGCATCAATAGCCACATTTTTTATCGCCTGTTCCGGCATATAAGGAACCTGGGCGCTTTCAGGATCTTGTACTATGGCCAATCCTTCCCATTCCTTTACGCTTTTTAAGCCCTCTACGCCATCGCTGTTAGATCCGGAGAGCAACAAGCAGGCCAGCTTGTTTTTATAAACCTCAGCAGCCGTTTGAAAAGTAACATCAATTGCAGGCCTGGAGAAATTGATCTTTTCAGAATAATCCAGTGAAAAAGTATGGTCCTGTTCTATCAATAAATGGTAATCTGATGGCGCAATGTAAACGGTTCCCGCCTTAATGGCTTCCTTTTCATCCACCTCTTTTACTTTCAATGAAGTACGACTGGACAAAAGATCTGGCAGCAGTGAATCCGTCCCGTGCTTACGGTGCACAACGATGATAACCGGAAAGCCAATTTCAGGATCTAAAGCCGGCAATACCTTGAGCAATACGTCTAAACTGCCCGCAGAACCTCCAATAATCAATGCTTTACATCCCTTCATCATCCTTCCTTCCTCCATATCTTATCACCCGGCAACCGCTTGTATGCTTTCGCATTTTTAGAAAAGTCAATTGTTTCTTTAGTACCTAAAGCCAGGTAGCCAAAGTTTTCCAAACTCTCATCAAACAGCTCAAATACCTTATGCTGAAGCTCCCGGTCAAAATAAATCAATACATTGCGGCACAAAATGAGTTGAAATTCATTGAAAGAATGATCCGATACCAGGTTATGGGTAGAGAAAATCATTTTGCGCTTTAAACTATCGTCAAATTTAGCCAGCGAATAATTGGCCGTATAATAACTGGAAAAATCCTGCGTACCGCCAGAAAGGATGTAATTCTCAGAATATTGCTTCATATGGCTTAACGAAAACATACTCTGTGCCGCTTTTTCCAGCACTTCCGGATTTAAATCTGTAGCATAAATCAAAGACTTATGGAGCAGGTTCAGCTCTTTCAAGATAATGGCTATAGAGTAGGCCTCTTCTCCTGTAGAACAGCCGGCCACCCAAATACGGATAAAAGGATAAGTACCCAGCCTGGGCAAAACCACATCCCTCAGCGTTTTGAAAAATGAAGGATCTCTAAACATCTCCGTAACATTCACTGTAATCTGCTCTACAAAGCGTTTAAAGTAACTGCTGTCGTCGCTAATCCTGTACCTGAATTCCGCAAAACTAACGGCCTTATCTAAAGAATAGAGCCTGGCAATGCGCCTTTTTAGTGAGGCCTTAGAATAGCCGGTAAAATCATAGCCATATTCTTCCAGAAGATCTGAAAGCAATAACTCTACCTGTTCATCACTAATTGCGCCTAATTCCAATGCTTTATACTATATATTGTGTAAGTAATTTTGTTAAATCGTCTACATTGATGGGTTTAGAAACATAACCTACCGCACCAGCATCTAAACAGCGTTCTCTATCGCCCAACATCGCCTGTGCCGTAACCGCTATAACAGGTATGTCTTTTAATTCAGGGCTATTGTTCATTTTTTTAATGGCCTGGTAACCATCCATCCCCGGCATCATCATATCCATCAATACCACCGCAATCTCCCGGTCTTCCATCAAAATATCAATTCCTTCTTCCGCTCCGGTTGCAGAAACACATTGATACCCTTTTGCCCTTAATACTGCCGTTAAAGCAAAAATGTTCCGGTTATCATCATCAATTATTAAAACTTTATGAGTCGCCATATTAAACTTTATCATACAACCAAACACGCAACAATGAAATCAACTGATCAATATCCACAGGCTTAGAAATATAATCTGATGCACCGGCAGCAATACATTTTTCCCTGTCTCCCATCATTGCCTTGGCAGTAACAGCCAAAATAGGCAATTGTTTGTAGGCACTTATTTTTCTGATCTCCTTTGTACTCTCATAACCGTCCATTTCCGGCATCATCATATCCATCAGCACAATATCTACCATGGGGTTTTCTTTTAAAACCTGTAAGGCTTCCTTCCCATCCGTAGCGGCAAGCACCTTCATTTTATGCTTTTCCAATGCCTTGGTTAAAGAGAAAATATTACGGACATCATCATCTGCAATCAGCACGGTTTTATTGTTCAGCACTTCATACAAACCGCCCAAACGCTCAGAAGATTGTTTCTTATTTTTGGTATCCGATTCTTTTTCCTCCACCAGGTGTAAAAACAATCCCGCCTCATCTAAAATACGCTGGTAAGAATGTGCCGTTTTAACCACTATAGAATCAGCATATTGTTTAATCCTGTTTTCTTCTCCTTTAGAAAGGTTTTTACCCGTAAAAATAATGATCGGCAGGTTCTCCAGTCCCTCCGTCTTTTTAATCACTTCCAGCGTATCATATGCACCTTTATCAGGGATCCCCATGTCCAGGATGACAATATCAACTTCTTTTTTCTTCAGGGCACCCACACTCTGCGACACATTATCTGCCACCTCGGTCTGAATGTTGTAATTGCTTAAAAAATAGCTCAATGCTTCCGCATGTTGCCTGTTCTCTTCTACAATCAATACTTTTTTAGGATGCCTGCTCAAGGCATGTTCAAGCTTGGAAAATATCTGCTGCATGTGCTCCAGCGCAACCGGTTTATTGATAAAATCAACCGCACCTTTTAACAAGCTCTCCTTTTTAACTTCCAGAGAAGACATAATGTGCACCGGAATGTGGCGTGTAGCAGGATTGGATTTCAATTCCTCCATTACCTGCCAGCCATCTTTAACAGGCAGCTGTATATCAAGTAAGATGGCTAATGGCTTATAATGGTTGGCCAGCTCTATGCCTGAATCTCCACGAACGGCCACAATACCTTTATAGCTCCTGTTCCGGGTAAATGTCAATAGCGTTTTAGCAAAGGCCGTATCATCTTCTACAATCAGTATAATCTTATCGCCCGGTTGGATAGTGTCCCTGTCGTCCTCTATTTCCTGTGGTATACGGTCTACCGTAAATCTTTCTGCTATAACAGGAAGAACTTCATTAGCTGCAGGAGCAAGTACCTCTAAAACATCCTGCATTTTAGCGGCAACCGCAGCACGATCAAATGGAACAGAAAAAGTAAATTCACTACCTACGTTTTCTTTGCTGGTCAATTCAATTTCGCCACCTAAAAGTTTAGCCAGTTCCCTGCTGATGGACAAGCCTAAGCCCGTACCGCCAAACTTGCGGCGGGTAGAACCATCTGCCTGCTGAAAGGCTTCAAAGATCAGCCCCTGTTTATCTGCAGGAATACCGATCCCCGTATCCGTTACTTTAAACAGCACACTTTTAATAGATTCATCTTTGCTGATGGTAAGGGTGATTTTCCCCACAGTAGTAAACTTAAGGGCATTAGACAACAGGTTTTTGAGTACCTGTTCTACCCTCATTTTATCTGTATTGATTGAGGTAAGCCCCTCTTCCAGGTCAATCAGCAGTTCCAGGTTTTTGCTTTTGGCCATCGGGTTAAACATTGACCGCATATCTGTAGCCACTTCAGTTAAACTTACATCTGCAAATTCCAGTTTCATCTTTCCTGCCTCTATTTTCGAAAGGTCCAGGATCTCATCAATAAGTCCCAAAAGTCCCTGTCCCGAACTTTGAATCACTTCCGCATATTCAATGTATTCCTTATCCAGCTCCTTGTTATCCGACATCAGTTTAGACAACAGCAAAATGGAATTTAGCGGTGTACGCAGCTCATGCGACATATTGGCCAAAAACTCCGATTTATATTTGGTGCTTTGCTCCAATTGCTCGGCCTTCTGCTGAATGTCCAGGTTACGCTCCAGGATCAGCTGGTTTTTTTCTTCCAGCAGTGTAGAGCGCTCTTCCAGTTCCTGGTTGCTTTGCAGCAACTCTTCCTGCTGCACCCTCAGTTCCTCTTCAGAAGTTTGTATTTTCTGAGTCTGCGCTTCCAGTTCTGCATTTAAGCCTTCCAGCTCCGTATGTTGTGCCTGTAGTTCCTCGGCCTGTGCCTGTGTTTCTTCTAAAAACTCCTGTAGTTTCTTCCTGTTCTGTGCCGTATGTATGGCAATACCGATGTTGGAAGATACACTACTGAAAAAATCAAGTTGTAATTTGGTATAAGGTAACAAGGCACCAAACTCCATCACTCCTATTACATAATTGTCCCTAAAAATAGGCACTGCCACAATATTTCTTGGTTTCAAATTACCCAGCACATACGAGATTGACAATTCATCATCAGGAATATCTGTCAAAAGCATTTGTTTCCCAGATTTAGCGGCTTGTCCTGCTAATCCATCGCCCAGACCAATAAAACTGCGCTGCTTATCCCTCATAAGCGCATAGCTGGCCGTTAAACCTAAAGTCCTTTCTTCCAATAAGTATAAAGCCGCTACCTGACTGTTGGTATGGGCAACAATATTTTCAATGACAGCATTGGCCAGTTCAGGAACACTTTTTTCGCCCACCATCTTATCATTCAGCGAAGCAATGCCAGACTGAAGCCATTCCTTATCAGCAAGTAAACCAAAAGAAAACTGAAGGGATTCTGCCATGGCATTTAAATATCCCGAAAGACTGCCCAAGCCATCCTTTTGTACCTCATCTAGCCTAACCTGGTAATTACCGTCAGAAATTTGGCTCGCAATATCTTTAATCACAATAATCCTGCGGTCTATCTCATCATTTTTATCCTGTAGTGCCTTCTGTAAAATCAGGCGCTCAGTAAAATCTGCAGAAACTTTACGATAAAAGAAAAATGTAATTAACACAGCTAATAAAGCCGCAATAACAATGAACAATGGCGTATAACCAGCCATTTTATTCAATTCTGATGTCCTGTCGTCCAGCAGTCTCTTCTCTTCTTTCTGCATGGCACTAACCAGGGCACGTGCCGAATCCATGTATTCCTTACCTTTCAACAGCTCGGCAACAGTTACGCTTCCGCCTTTTCCTTTTACATCTATCGTTGAACTAATGATAGAAAGCCGTTGCTCAATAACTTCCTGCAATTTTTTTACGTTCTCCTGCTGAAAAGGATTGTCTTGCGTTTCGGATGCAATGTTGTTTAACAAATCAAGGGCTTTTTCCTTTGCGCCCGTGTAAGGCTCCAGAAACACCTTATTGTCAGTTAGCAAATATCCCCGCTGACCGGTTTCTGCATCCTTTAGCGTAGAGATGATGTTATCAAGATTACTAATCACCTGATTGCTGTGGGCCACCAGATCTGAGCTTTTAATTAAGTTGCGAATGCTCATGAAGGAAGCCAGGGAACTGATAAAAAGCACCAGCAAGGACAGGCCCAGACCTATCCGGAGATTGTTCTTTAATGTCTTTTGTGCTGTAACGGTCATAGTTTATTCTTTTTCTGAATCAGAAATTAATGGAATGATAAAATAAAATTCGGAGCCTTCTCCCAAAACGCTCTTAACGCCAACCTCTCCGCCGTGTCGCCTTATAATTTCTGCTGAAATATATAAGCCTATGCCCAGTCCCTGGAACTGTATGGCTGTTTCTTCTACACGGTAAAACTTATCAAATACGTTTTTTTGTTGCTCGGGGTCTATACCAATACCAAAATCCCTCACCCCTACATACACACGGTCGCCCTCCACGTTAACATGAATGCGGACTTCATTTGTACCTGGTGAATATTTAATGGCATTGGTTAAAAAGTTAATGATGACCTGCTCAATCCGCATTTCATCCCCGTAAATTTCTTGCGGGGCAAACCCGGTTTTGGTCAAAGTAAACTCCGGATTGCTCTGGTTAATGATCTCCATTACACTCTCCAGCGTCTCATCCAGTATAAAGTTCTTTTTATTAAACTTCAACTTTCCGCTTTCTATTTTTGAAATGTCCAGCAAATCGGCAATCAGGTCATTAAGCTTCTCTAACTGTACCTGTGCCTTAGCCAGATGCTTTTTAACCGTATCCATATCTCCCCGGTCTACGCTCCGCTCTAAAAGCTGCACATATCCCTTAACACTGGTGAGGGGCGTTTTTAATTCGTGACTGGCAATACTAATAAATTCATCCTTTTTATTTTCCGCCTTCTTACGAAACTCTATCTCTTCCAGTAAAGCATTTTGAATTTCAATAAGCTTGCGGCTTTGCTCGTAAATGCGGTAAAAGGTTTTCACTTTTAGCAACAGGATGTCCATATCAACAGGCTTGGTAATGTAATCCAGCCCGCCCGATGAATATCCTTTAGTGATAAATTTAGACTCCGTATTTGCTGCCGAGAGGAAAATAATGGCTGTTTCTTTAGCTTTGCTATAGCCAGAAATTGCTTCAGCTACTTCAAAGCCGTCCATCCCCGGCATTTGCACGTCCAGAATAATTAATACATAGGCATTTTTAAGGACCTTTTTCAAGGCTTCTTCGCCAGAGGCGGCGGTATCCACTTCAAAGTTATTTATTTCCAGAACCTTTTTTAACGAGATCAGGTTCTCTGGTGTATCATCTACAATAAGGATCATTAGCCATAAATAATTTACGTTGCTAAAGGAAGACCATACTGGCAGGCCTTGTCGCAGCGCATAAAAGTCGTAAAACTATTTGAAATTCACTAAAGTTGTTCAAAATTGAAAGTATCGCCCTGCTTAATGTCGCCGGTTTCAAAGCCTTTCCTAAACCATTGCATGCGCTGTGCCGACGTTCCATGCGTAAAGGCATCTGGCACTACCTCTCCCTGTGCCTGCTTTTGCAACTTATCGTCGCCAATAGCATTAGCCGCATTTAAGGCCTCTTCAATATCCCCATCTTCAAGTTTAAAGTCTTTCAGGTTTTGAGCATCATGGGCCCAAAGGCCGGCAAGGAAATCAGCCTGCAATTCTAGCTTAACAGACAATTTATTGTATTCCTTTTCACTAAGCTGTCTCCTGTACTTATCCATCTTATCAGATATGCCAAGCAGGTTTTGCACATGGTGTCCAACCTCATGGGCAATCACATAAGCCTGGGCAAAATCTCCCGCAGCACCAAAACGGTCTTTTAATTCATTATAAAAACTAAGGTCGATGTATACTTTATGATCGGCAGGGCAGTAAAAGGGGCCTACAGCAGCGCTTGCATTTCCACAGGCCGATTGTACAGACCCTTCAAACAGCACAAGTATGGGTTCCTCATAGGTTTTGCCCATTTTTTGAAACTGCTTTTCCCAAACCTGGTTGGTAGATTCCAGCACACCATCAACAAATTTACCCTGGGCATCAGTAGGGTCAGTAGGTTTAACCTCAGTTTGGCTCCCCGTATTTAATGGCAGCTGGTTAACCACACCGGTAAGGTCTGTACCAAAGATTAAACCGAGCACCACGACAATGATCCCGAGGCCGCCACCAAGGACTGTTCCTCCACTCATTCCCCTGCGGTCTTCAATGTTACCGCTACCTTTACCAAACCATTGCATAGTATCTAATTAGTTTAAAGCTTCCAAAGCATAATTTATCCTGCTTATGGCCTCATCTGCACCCAGCGTTAACGCAATATCAAAAACACCAGGGCCAAACTTTCCACCCACCAGCATAATCCTAAAAGGTAACATCAGCTCTCCCGGCTTAATTTCATGAGCTGTTGCCAGTTCTTTAAATTTATCTTCCAGGGCTGTCGCGGTATCAAAGTTTTTCAATTCCTGCGCAAACTCCTGATAGAAAGCCGTTTTTGCTGTAGTCCATTTTGGTTTCACCGCAGAGAGGTCATAATCCTTAGGGGAAACAAAAAAGTAAGCGCTTTGTGTTAAAAAATCTGTTAAAAGATGACAACGGTCTTTGATCATCTCAATAACCTTTTCTAAATAAACACCATCCGCTACCTGGATGCCATTTTCAGAAAGTTGTGCCGCTACCAATGGCGCCAGCTTTGCTGCCTCCGCATGTTTAATCCATTCGTGGTTGTACCATTTTGCTTTTTCAAAATCAAACTTAGCCCCCGCTTTGCTGATCCTGTCAATAGAAAAACTAGCAATCAATTCTTCCATGTTAAAGATTTCCCTGTCGCTACCGTCGTTCCAGCCCAACATGGCCAATAGGTTAATAAAAGCTTCCGGCATAAAACCAAGCTCTTTAAAGCCCTTGGTTAAATCCCCTGTCTTTGGATCTGTCCAGTTTTGCGCATAAACCGGGAAGCCCAATCTGTCGCCATCACGTTTGCTTAATTTTCCATTGCCATCAGGTTTTAAAATCAGGGGCAGGTGTACCCATTTAGGCATTTCATCTTCCCAGCCTAAATATTTCCAGAGTAAAATATGCACAGGTGCAGATGGGAGCCATTCCTCTCCTCTAAAAATATGACTGATTTCCATTGCGCGGTCATCCGCCACAACGGCCAAATGATAGGTTGGCATACCATCTGCTTTAAGCAATACTTTATCGTCAACCAGGTTGGTATCAAAACTCACATGGCCTCTAATCAAGTCTACAAAAGACACATGTTCATCTTCCGGAACCCTGATGCGTACCACATAAGGCGTTCCCTTTGCCAAAAGCTCCTGCACTTCTTCTTCCGAAAGTGTCAGCGAGTTTTTCATGTCCATGCGTGTAGCCTGTCCGTATAAGAAGTTTGGAAATTCTTTACGTTTAGCATCCAGTTCTGCTGCCGTATCAAAGGCATAATAGGCATAACCATCGGCAATCAGCTGTTCCGCGTATTGTTTGTATGTATCTTTTCTCTCGCTTTGGCGATATGGGCCATAGTTGCCCCCAACTTGTGGGCTCTCATCCGGCGAGATGCCGCACCAGGCTAAGCAAGCAACAATGTATTCTTCTGCACCCTCTACAAACCTGGTTTGGTCTGTATCTTCCACACGTAAAATGAAGGTTCCGTTATTTTTTTTCGCAAACAAATAATTGAACAAAGCGGTGCGTACACCACCTAAATGAAGGCCTCCTGTTGGACTTGGGGCAAATCTTACTCTAACTTTCTTTTCCATATCTGAACCACAAAGATAGATTATTTTGTAATTTGCGTTTATATTCTATGAATCCATACGAGAAAAAACGCCGCTGGAAGTTCTTTTTACTAATTTTCGCTATTGTAATTGGTACGGCATCTGTTTTTTATAGCGACTTTTTTGTTAAAAAAATGGAGCGTGAAGAACGGCTTCAGTTTCAGCTTTATGTAAAAGTAACCGAGCAATCGCTGGTGATGTATGATGATGGTAATTATACCGGTCTGGTAGATTTGATCCGTACCAACACAAAACTTCCGGTAATTATGACAGATGCACAGGGCCAAATCCTGGCTACACAAGGGCTGGACTCAACCAAAACCAATTATAACCTGGAGAAAAAAGAGAACATCACTTACGATCCTGCTTATTTTGCAAGAGAGCTACGCAAAATGAAGAAACAGCATCCACCTACCGCCATTACTGGTTTAGATGGATCTAAATGGTTAATTTATTATAAAGATTCCTCTATTTTAACCCAGCTCCGGTATTTTCCCTATATCCAGCTGGCCGTAATTGGACTATTCCTACTCACCGCCTATGTGGCCTTCAGTTCGGCTCGTAAAGCAGAGCAGGACCAGGTATGGGTTGGACTGGCCAAAGAAACCGCACATCAATTGGGAACGCCAATTTCTTCTTTAATGGCATGGGTAGAATTGATGAAATCCCGTTTTGATGCAGAAGATGACCCCTTGATTGCCGAAATGGAAAATGACATCAGGCGTTTGGAAGTGATTACCGACCGTTTTTCTAAAATTGGCTCTAAACCTGTGCTGGAAGACCATGTGGTATATACAGTAATTCAGGACTTCATCGAATACTTTCAGCTGAGAACATCAGATAAAATTAAATTCAGCATCACAGGAGATGATCAGGTACGTGCCATGCTCAACATTCCTTTGTTTGACTGGGTAACAGAAAACTTATTGAAAAATGCGGCCAATGCCATTGAAAACGACGGAAGCATTAGTGTAAACATCATTGAAAACCTGGCCAAAGAAGAGGTCTTTATCGATGTTACGGATACCGGCAAAGGCATTCCACGCTCTAAATTTGATGCCGTGTTTCAACCAGGATATACTACCCGTAAGCGGGGCTGGGGCCTTGGTTTGTCTTTAACCAAACGTATTGTTGAAAATTACCATAGCGGGCAAATCTTTGTTAAAGAATCCGAGGTGGGCAAAGGCACCACCTTCAGGATTGTCTTAAAAAGCAGCATTACTTACGAACCTACCGCATAAAAAAACCGTATAATTTTGTTTGATACGGTTTTTCTTATTTTTTTCTTGATAGCGCTTAGCAAAGTCATCTTTACAAAGCACCTCTTCGTCATCTCGACAGAGCGAAGCGACGAGAGATTTATTTGTTTATTTCTTAAACGTAATCGGTAACTCAACAGAGGTTTTATCCCAGCCAATCACCAATGCAGCACCATCAGTAAGCTCCTTAAAGGTAATAGAAAGTGCTTCCACTACATTTTCTAAAGGTTTTACCGGTACATCTACACGAACAACATCTTTAGTTTCATCGTAGGTATAAGCACCCCATCTGTCTGTTTGTTTATTGATGATGATGGTCCACTTATCAGCAGCAGGAATGGCAAAAAAGCTATAAGCACCTGCAGCAAGTGCTTTTCCTCCGATAGTAACCGGTTTAAAAAACCTGATTTCGTTGCTTTCGTTTGCGCCAATACGGTTTACTTTACCAAATTCTACCAGCGTACCAAATACCTCACGGCCTTTTTTAGAGGGACGGGCATACAATACCTTAATAATCGGTTTAGCCTCTTCTCCTTTTTTAACCCTGGTGGTGTTTAGCGGATAATAAGCAATATCAGCAGGACTGCTGTCTAAAGCAGGAAATTTAACGTCCTGGGCATGAACCGAAAATCCGATCAGGCTGGACAATACAATAACTTTTAGTGATTTCATGGTGCAAATTAGAATTATCGTATTAAAAAAATAACAAGTAACGTGATTAGTACACTCTACCTTTTACAATTTTATTTAAAAATAGCGCCGCAATGATGAATCCTACAATGCCACCCAATAAGGAAGCACCAAAGCTATGCGTAGCAATAGCAGCAGTTAAAATTCCAAAAAACAGGCCTAAAACGTAATAAACCCAGTCAAAACTATTGTTGTTTTCTTCTTTATTCATCTTAATAAATTCTTATGAGCCAAAGGTATTGAATTATTGTATTTTTTACGAATTATAAATTATCCCTTTAACGTAGCAAGGAGGCTCGCCTTAAAATCATGCATTTTTTAAGGTGACTGCATTCTGTGGCATGTACTTTAAGGTCAGATTTAAAGCTCACCTTAAAATCACTCATATTTTAAGGTGAGTGACTTGGCAAAGAATATTTTAATCTTAATTTCCATTCTTAAGCTTCTGAAATTTGCCTTGATAAATCATCAACAAAAGTATTCAGCTTAACGAGCTTATCCTTCATTTTCTGGATTAAAGCTAAAGATTCCGATTCGTCATCTAACACGACATAGTTATAATAAATTAAATCTTGCAAATATTGAAGATTGTCAGGATTGTGTTTTACCAACAGTTCATACGCCCGCTTTACGTCATCAAGTTCGTAAAGAGTTAATGTTTCTTTGCTATCTACAAGCTGCAATGTATCTGCGAAGAGGCTCATAACTCTATGATTGGTAAAGAAAGCCTTTTCTAACTTCTCGTACTTTGACCATAAGCTCGATTCATCATCAACCTCAGCCCTCAGGTCTTCTAATCTTGCATCAAGATCAGTTTCTGCAATTTCATATTTATCAATTATATCTTTTATATCTATTTCCATTTCTTAGTTTATCTAAAAGTCTCTGAACCTAACTTTGCATGGAAGGACATCTAACTTACAATTAGGAACTTTAAATGTTACTGCTGGTTAAGTTAGCAACATAACCCCTAAACAAAAGCAATAAACAGTAAGTCGCTGCAAATCTGGTCTTTATATTGTTCTGATAAAAAATACATATCAAACTCAATATCTATTTTGTACTCATTTAATCTACTCACTAAATCCTTGTTAAATTTAAAGTAGGGATTGTAATCATAAAAGTAAGCATAACATGAAACGTGATTTGTAGGATATTTTTTAAGGACACTAAGCAGACTCTCTTTTTTTGCATCCATAGAATCTAATAATTCCTCGAATACTAAGGTGGTCGATGCTTTAGGAGTGACACTGGATTACCTGGTAAAGGATGCCGTAATCAGAACATCGACCAAGATGCGCTGGAACGCTTGAAACTGATTGAAAAGCTGCCACAGGACGAACGTTCACACCTGTTCGCCACATGAGATGCGTTCTTTGCTAAAACAAGCTACAGGCACTCCTGAATAACCTCAAAAACAAGTTGCGCAGTTTTTTATCCCTTCGACAAAGCGAAGGCAAATACTTTTTGGGTACCCAAAAACACAACTTGAAGATTACAAAACAAAATAGGCTGCATAAACACTTATGCAGTCCATTAGCTAATCAGCAAAGTCTTAACAACACTCAATACTATCTCAAATTATTTTGTTTTAGAAAGTCTAGTATTTCCTTTCGTATTTTATAATCCCTTGTATTGTCCTCATATTTTTGTTCGTTAAGAAAATCAGTTACCGTCAGTTCTTCCCTTAATGATTCATTATGAGCTTGTCGGACAAAACAATATTTAGGTATTTTTGCCTTTTTATCTATAATAAGATATCTTAATACGTTCAGGTTACCATAAACAATCGAATTTGAAAGAGGCCCGTGCCCTTCTGTGTAATCATATTTATTTATATCCGCACCAGATTGAACTAGTAACTTTATTACCAAAACACAATCATTTTTAGTCGCCACCATTAAAGGTGTTTCTATTGATCGATAATTGGAGTTGGCATATTGTATATCAATCTCATCATCCACTTTCCCTCCATGATTAATTAGTAGTCTCAATACCGATGTATCACAATAATTCTTTTTATAAATATGGTCACAACAAATAAAAACTGGCGTTAAAATCTCATTAGTAGAGGATTTCGTAATTGAACGTTTATTCGGATCTGCCCCTAGCTCCAACAACTTTTTTACTGAGGCTTTTAGATCATTTGCGACAGCCAACATCAGTAAAGTATGACCAAATTTAGGATCCACGGCATCAATAGATATTTTCCTCTGAACAGCTATCTCACCTATCTCATCAATAGCCTCGTTTTTGACAGCCAATGCTAATTCATAACTTGGAGTTCCTTTAAATAAATTAAAATCAAAACCCGGTAAATCTCGATTGCAAGAACAAAACATTATAATTCCTGCCAAAAATAGTTTCTTAAAAAAGTTCATGTTAACGTATACTTTTAATAACACTCAAAATGCTATGTCCATCCCTCTTAGCAGCAGACCCTTTAGGGCTTATCATTTTTACAGTTCCTACCGCACCTGGTAATAGTGTTGCATCTTGCAAAATCGTTAATGGATCTGATTTAAGCTGATAAGCGGTAACTTTGTCGGAGAACGAATTAAAGCCTGCCATAAATCCGCCATATTTCATTTTTGTAGGTATGCTAATGCCGGAAGCGTTAAAAGTCATAGCCTTGTCACCAGTTACTATAGCATTAACACTAGCCTCACCCCCTCCTAATGAATGTCCAACATATGTAAGTTCTGAACTACCTAAACTGGTCTTGATAGCTTTAGCATTATCCACAGATTTATCATATTGCGCCGATGTACCAAATACTTGAGCCGCATTAGCGACTACATCCTTAGTATCCTTAATATCAACCATTTCAGTGCCAGCAGTAGCATAAACATATTCAGTTTTACCATCCACTGTTCTTTCATATAAAGCAGATTTTATACCGGTGTTTGAATTTGTATAATCTGAGGCCTTCAATCCAACATCTCTATTACTAACAGCCCATCCTCCTTTTAATTTTATATTATCTTCAGCACTACCATATACATGAGCAGCTATGAGTGCGGCTTCTTCAGGTGTCGGTTCATCAGCAAACATTCCATCAACATCGATGAAACGTATCGGGTTATTAAGCGCATAACTATAAGGACTATTTCTTCTAGAAATTTCAGAAAGCGGGTCTATCGTACTGAAACGCCCAATCACCGGGTCATAGAACCTTGCTCCGTAATCAAGCTGATCTAAACCAAGTTCGTCCTGCTTTTCTTTTCCATTGTATTTATACTTGTTTGCCGGACTTGGTGTTAAATTATTTCCGGCATTCATCTCAAGGCCAAAAGCATAATAATCCTGGACCTGAATAATATCACCATTTTGCTTAATGGTAGCACGCGTATTGCCCAGATGATCCTTTAGCATATACTCATAGCTGTAAGCAGAACCTGCAGCAGGTAAAGCCCTGCCTTCTTCTGTCTGAATAAATTCTATAACACCATTATGGTACTCAATGCCCCCAATATAATCCCTTACGTCAGTTCCAAAAACCTTTTTTAGCTTCCTTCCTGTAGCATCATAAACATAACCCAGTGTAGCGGCAGTACCCGTTTTAGTAATGATTTGCGGAAGGTTCAGCAGGTTATAGTTTATCGATATGGCTTTCCTGCTATCCGTTTTTTGATTACCATTTTCATCATATGTATAAGAACTACCCTGCGCTGCAGTACCCAAATCAGTAACACCCAAAAGTTGATTGCCACTGTTACCATTCACGCCATAATTATACGTAAAATCATTTAAAAAACCCGAAACATTATTCTTACGTTTCAAATTGGTCATGTTACCCATCTGGTCGTACTTTAATACTTCATTGAATTTATCCACGGTCCCCGCAGTGGTGTAACCAGCTTTTTCCAAACGGTTCAGTTTGTCATAATCGTACACATAGCTTTGCAGCTGTTCTATAAGCCCCATGCCAACAGGCACCTTCGTTTTCCAGTTTATTCCGCCAATATTTCCATTAAAAGCATCCGCTTTATTGCCATACAACAATTCCATTCCAAAAACAGTACTGCCATCAAGGGCAGAAGGATCATTAATTTTATTCAACCAACCACGCTCATTATAGAGATAACCATTATGCTGGGTAAAATTTGTATCATCCTCGCTATGTATAGATTTGGTTAGCAACTGTCCAATTTCATTGTAATCCAGTTTACTCAATATGACTTCAGTAGCAGCATTAATCGACTCCTTGGTAAGCAGCTTTCTACGCATGTGGTCATAAGTATATTTATTAACAATACTCGTTTGGTTTGCACCCACATGATGAATACGTGTACTTTCCAATAACTGATCTGTAAAGGAATACGTATTTTTTACCTCGTCGTAATTCTGTGCATTCTGAGCACCAGATAAATAATGCTGTTGAAATACCTTTTCTGCCCTGCCCTTATTGTCATAAAAAGTCAGGCTTAACAGCATTGTAGACGTTCCAAGTACCTTTACCTTAGTCCCCGTAAGCAAGCCTTTAATCATGGCGCTTCCAGCGGCATAGCTATAAGCATTACCGCCGGGAAAGTTATAATTATCGTAGTAATTTACAGTAAGCTCTTCAGTAGAACTTGTCGGAAATACAGCATTGCTATACTCCGCACCCGCATCACGGCTTTCCCACAAATTTATCGTTTGTGCATCAACCGTAGTTTGCAAACCAGAACGGTTAGATGTGCTAATGCCACTGTAAATACCTGTACTTACCAGCCTGCCCAATCCATCATATTTACTATACAGCCATTTATTTTCCAGCCGCTGATTCGCATCCTGGCTCAAAACCAGCTGATCTATCTTATTGTACACCATATATTCCCAGCCTTTGCCAGGCAGTTTCTTTTCGATCAAACGATTTCTGCCGTCATAACGGTACTGATAACAAAAATTATCCAATGTCGTTTGACTGATACTCCCCGCATCAGGATTTGCCCCCGGAGGAAGAACAAAACTTAGGTTACCGAAGTCATCATACACGTAGTAAGTAGAAAGCACTTCTATTACATCGGTTGCGGTTCTGTTAAATATACGTTTTAGTACAATCTGGCCTTCCTTATCTTTATATTCTTCAACAGTGCCCGCCTTGCCATCAGTAATTACCCAGTTCTCGTCCTTACTAACTACCAAAAATAGCTGACTCGCCTCATAAAAGCCCGTACTCGACAAAGTCCGTTCATGTGTATGGCCAGATGTAGTAACTAGAACCGCATCAAAAAGTCTTACTGCAAAACCCGTAGTCGAAAAATTCTGATCAATGGTATTGGCACCATAAACTAGTTTGCTGGTATGCCCACCAATCTGCCAGCTTGCCCCAGGTGCACCCTGTTCCTCTACCCTGCTTAGTGGAGAAAGCTCAAATTTTGTTTCCGAAAATGGCGTATTAAAAGTAACAGCATGACCTGCCTGAGGGGCATTATAATAGTCAATTACCTTGGTCAGGCCATCTGCTTTATAAACGCCGTTATTTGTGGTACTCGCATAAGGCAGGTATTTCCTCATTTCCCTTCCAAACGAATCATAAGCAATAGGCACCACCAAATCTTTTAAGCCATCTCCACTCCCTTTAACCTGTACATTCTGTAAAGGCCTGCCCAAACCATCTATATACTGAATATCGGCCTGTACCTTCATTTTATCACAACTGGCTCCAATAATCGCAAACTCAGAGTTCAGGTCCTTTACCAAAGGCGTATAGGTCAGGATATAGTTCTGATCCTGACTTGGATTTACACATCCTACAGGTAAGGAGACAGCAATATCCAGTGTTGTTACACTACTTCCACCTGCATTTAGAGCGGTAATTGTATAAGTAGTTAATGCTGAGACAGCAGTCGGTGTGCCGCTTATTTTGCCATTTAACACATCAAAACTTAAGCCAGCAGGCAAAGAGGGGCTTATTTTAAATGCTTCACTCTTTATTAATAAAATCTGAGATTGAGCATTACATACATAAATATTTCCAGCCTTATCCAATGAGATCGCAGTGAGGTAATCGAAATCAGAGCTTGGATTTACAAGGGTAGTAACCTCACCCTGCGCAGTAATTTTCCTTACCGTTGACATCCCTGAACAAATGACATAAACATTTCCATATTTATCAACATCGATATCCATTGGATGGCTAAAACTTGATGCCGTACCTAGTCCGTCTTCAACACCATCAACACCGCTCCCCGCAAAAGTACTCACTACACCCGCCGGCGTAATTTTTCTAATTTTATGATTATTGAAATCAGCAACAAATATATTATCATCTCCATCAACAGCAATGCTAGTCGGACCATTGAAGGTAGCGTTTGCCGCCAAACCATCCAAAGCACCCGCAGCCAAATTTCCAGCTACGGTAGTCACTAAACCTGAAGGCGTAATTTTCCTTATTTTATTGTTACTATAATCGGCTACATATACATTGCCGTTCCGGTCATTGGCCATTCCCGATGGTAAGTTGAATTTTGCCGCCGTTCCTTGCCCGTTATCATCACCACTCCAATAGCTACCAGCAAATGTACTTACTACACCACCGGTAATTTTACGAATTACATTCACATCTTCAGAAACATAAAGATTACCCCATGCATCAACTGTTATTCCAAACGGACGATCAAACTGCGCTTCCGAAAGATTCCCATCTGTTGATCCTGGCACCGTATTACCTGCTAAAGTAGTGACAGTCCCATCCGGCATCACCTTACGGATCTGATGATTATTATAATCTGCTACATATACGGTTCCTACGGCATCAACTGCCAATCCTGACGGAAAATTGAATGTCGCTGCTGTACCTACTCCATTTTCTGCACCAGCAACTCCGCTGCCCGCCAATATGGATTCTATAGGGCCTTCAGAACCGACCGGACCGCCAGTGTTATTTGGGATCAAAGGAGTGATCGCACTACCAGCTATAAAATTTGCGGGGCCGGCATAAGAGATAGCAGGTGCTAATACTGTAGGTTCAGCTGGGATGGAACCAACAGCTATATTTAAAATCGTGGTATGGCTACCAGAACCATTCGTTGCCGTTACCGTGTAAATTGTTTCAGAAGAAAGCTGCGACGGCTGCCCGCTAATCGTTCCACTAGCCCTGTCAAACACAAGTCCCTCAGGTAAAGACGGGCTTATGGTATAACCTATAGCCTCTACTTTCAAAATCTTATTCTCCTGATTGGCGATAAATATGTTGCCCTTATCGTCTACCGCAATAGAGGTAGGCGTGCCAGGATTAAGACCTAACCTTCCAACAATTGTAGACACTTTACCTTCAGGGCTAATCTTCCTTATACTTGAGGTACCTTCACACACAATATATAAATTATCAAATGCATCTATCGCAATATCCAGCGGAGGATAAAATGATGCAGCCAACCCAATACCATCAACTTCTGCAGGAGTTCCGCTTCCCGCAAACGTTGTTACAAGGCCTGCCGGAGAAATCTTTCGGATTACATAATTATTGCGGTCGGCTACGTAAACGTTGTCATGACTATCTACAGCTACACTAGAAGGACTATTAAAACTTGCTTCGGTGCCAACCCCATTAAACATCCCCACCCAACCCGCACCTGCAAATGTTGTAACCATGCCTTGTGGTGTAATCTTCCTGATGCAATGGTTTTCCGAATCTGCAACATACAAGTTACTCATTTCATCAACGTCCATACCCGATGGAAGATTAAATTGAGCCTGTGTTCCGGGACCATCAGCGTAACCCGGAAAAAAAGAACCTCCCGCTAATGTAGAAACCATCGTCTGGTTTGAGATCTTTCTAATTTGGTTAGCATCCTCAGATACATACAAGTTTCCAAATTTGTCCAGTGCTATTTCATATGGGTAAAAGAACCTTGCCAAAGGTATAGGACCATTTACAACATCTGGAGATCCATTACCAGATAATGTAGTTACATCACCAGATGGCAGGATTTTCCTTATTAAATGGTTTAAATAATCTGCCACATAAATTACACCCAAGTTGTCTACCACTATCCCACCTGGCCTGTTAAAACTGGCAAAAATCCCATGGCCGTCAACAGCTCCAGCATTGCCATTGCCGGCCACTAATTTCTGTGTGTCGTAATACACTTGCCCTCCAGTGTTGGTTGGTACCAGCGGTACGATTTGGCTTCCCGGACTAAAGACCAGTTTGCCAGAAACCGAATATGAAATATTAGGTGATTGAGAAAAGCCTTGTTGCCAAAAGCTAAACCCAAAAATTAGAACAACGTTTAATTTTACAAATATATTTAAGTAAATATTTCTCATAATAAGTATTTTAAAAAATTTTAATAATTTAATCGGAAACCTGTAAATTATCCATTTTCAGAAATCGTCGTTTTATTAATTATTACTTCTATAATGATATTCATAGGTTTTAAGGATACTTCCATTTTGATCTTTTATACTTTTTAATCGTTGAAATGTATCATATTCATAATAAGTAGCTATCCCTTTACCATCTGTCATGCTCGTTATACCAATTAATGGATCATAGCTGTATGTAGAAATAATAGAGTTCGGAAAGGCAGCTCTTATTGGAGAAATAAAATTCTCGATAGCGGTCCTGCTAGGATACAAATTACTAAATGCATTTAGGCTTGCATTATTTTTAATCAGCTGTAATTCTGCATATGTTACATTTTTTAATTCCGCCACCGGCAATGACGAATTGTAGCTCCATATATAACAAGTACTTACTCCAAAATCATCATTCATCGCCAGCATATTTCCAAATAAGTCATATCTCGTAAAATTAGATTTCTTTATATCTGTGCCTTCTGCAGCCTGCTTTTCAACCGACAAAGGAGTGTATAAATTTGCTGATGGTGAAAAATAATTTGTCCTAACTAAGCTTATCTGATTGTTGTCCAACATTTGTTTTTCCTCGACAATTGGAGATAACATATTTCTGGAAACCATACTCGTATACACTGGATTTGTAGGAAAATCTACAGGGTATTTATAAGCTGTCCTAATAAATTTCATTTTGCTATTTAACGATTCCTTGAAATCAAGGTACTTATAACTTTGTGGCCTATAAGAATATTTAACCTCGTTAATGACTGGACTACCTGTATCATTAAATAATGTATCAACGACATTAACAATATTTATATCATCTGAAGCAATTGCACAGTAAAATAATTCTACGACGGCATTAGGATTAAGATCTGCTCCATAATATTTCATCGCCCAAATCTCATTTCTCCGGGTAAATTTATATACATTGTTAGTTACATGGATTTTAGAATACTGCTCCAACGGACCTGAATTATTTCTATACTGCACTTCTTTTAACAAAAGACCATTAAAATTGCTGTATCCATTTTTAATACCTGGAAAACGGGAATAACTATGATCATACACAATGTCTGCTTGGTTATGATAAAAAAACTCTGTTTTAGTCCGCTGTAAATTCTCATTTTTCTTGTACTCTACAACTTTAGAATACCCAATCCCGGCAGCTGCCGCGTTAACATCCGTAACTGGGGAGGAGTACCTATTCACCAATCTGGAAAAACCGCCAACGATGCCAGTCGAATAACTGAAAGTGCAGTAAGAAGGGATTGAAGGTACAATACCATAACTTCTTTTAACTACAGTATCTTGTTGTGTAAATGGGCTTTTTATTTCTTCGAAATAATTATAAACATACTCTGTTTTCATTGGATGTAAATCCTGATCATTTGCTTTAGTTTCTATCGACTTTACCCTTAGTCCCCCTCCTAAATAGGTCCATTGGTTTTTATATTCTTGAATCGGAAATAAAGTATTTGAAAAATCGCTCCTTTTTGAGTTTGACAAGTCATAATCATTAGTTTGGTAAATAAATTTTGTACTCCCACCAGTCGGAAACATTATTTCCTCTAATACGAAACATTGATTAAATAATGAGTCAGGCTCTCTGTTTGCACCTAATACATCGAACGCTTGACCAACCCCCCCTTGCATCAACCTTATTCTCTCTTTAGCAATTAAAGAATTGTTCGTCGCATTGCCATTGAAATACCCCCAATGATCCCGGGCATAAGAATTCTTTTTAGGTAACAGCACTTCATTATATTTAAAATTATATTTTTGGAGCTCAGACTCAACACCAACCTCAAGAGATTTTAACTTTAGTCGTTTGTTCAGCAAATCGGGGTGAGTACCCTGTTCGACAGCCGGAGATGGTGCGGTAAAATTACTTATGAAATAATCATAATTAAATTTGAAGTTTTTTATTAGTGAATAGGAATCATTTTTTAAATTATATATCTTGACCTGATCAATTCGTTTTTCAAATTGAACGTCATTACGATTTCCGTATGCTATTTCTATTTTCCCATTCGGAAAAGTAATTCCCGTAAGTAAATGCGTAGAAAGGTGTTTATTAGAAAGACGGGTATAGTTAACACTACCATTAGCTGAATTCTCTACCTCATTTAATCCCGTGACATCCCTTATAGAGTTTGTATCCCTTGGTAGATAGATAAAATCAATCCGATCATTATTAGCCGTCTCAATTCTTGTAACAAACCAATTTGATTCGAAAGTCAATGGACTTTCTACCTGTGGCGTAATATATGTAGTCTCCTTTTTTTCGAAAAAATAATGGTTTCCATCTCTGTCATAGATATTCCAGGTGACCTCATTATTTGAAGCTTTTGAAAATCCGATCTTCGAATCTGTTGGGTTCTTTTCAACCGCAACTCCATTTCTCTTTAAAGCAAAGGTTGTCGAGAAATTTCCAACACTTAAATGATAGAGGTCAGGTTCATATTCAGTAGAATTATATTGAGTTGACGTATGAGACATATAACCTGAAAAATCTGTCGTTTGGTTTGAGCAAGCTGCACCTCGTATCGACATTGGGTAGAAAATACCCGCAGAACTTATTGCTGAGGCAATATTCGCCGTGATAGGTGTACAGATCTTATAGGTTTCAATGTTAAAAGAATTCTGTTGAGTTGGATAGGGTATTTTGTCTTCAAAACCAGGTGCATAAGCTGAAAAATATGGTGAACGAATGTCATCATTGCCACGTACTTCATGCATTATCTGCCCACCTAAATTTATACTCCACCCTAAACCAACCACACCAGAATCTTCATTTACTTTAATTCCTGAAGAATTATAAGCTAATGAAATTGGAAGTTTAAATCCTTTTGTATCAATGTCAAAAATTGGGATATCTATTTTTGGAATACCTTTATATTTACTTACAGGAAAATCTATAAATTTAGCTAAGGATGCACTATTTGGTGTTGTCATAGTTCCTTTTGGCAAAAAGGAATTTATATTTTGCGCATCAGCGTTAAAAACTATCAATGATATAATTAAGGCAAAAAGAGGTTTTATAATTTTCTTCATACAAATAATGGATTAACAAACATCAATAGATAGTTTATCAGTTGAATTAGGCAATACTACAAAACCCTACTGCAGCTGGGCTGCAGTAGGCAAAATAGTTGAAAATATTTCCCACCAGGCTTTAACCCTAAAAAACCGCATTCAAGCTACCAAAAACACGATTTTAAGTATCAAAACCTTCTCCTATTAAAAAGTCTCAAAATTTCACCACTGCAAAAAATCGAATGTTCACAGCTTAAAAACAGAGAACCCAAAAAAGAATTTTGTCTAAAATGTATTGTGTATTGTGGCCAATATTTCTTTCACCAATCTTGCTTTATAATCCTGGATATTGCCGATATACAATTCGAATTCCCGTGTGTAATAATAGGTCTTCCTTCTGTGGCAATAATCTATGGGGGCGTCCCACCGTTTCTTCATTTCTTTAAGGTAATCATAGAGCGAGCGCTCTGAAATGTCAAATTTTTCTGCTAAACAGTTTGGACAGCCAGTAGCACTACTGGCAATGGATGCGTCAAGTCTTTCAATAAGCGTTAAATCTACTCTCATAATAAGGAGGCTAAAAAGGATGATATATATATTAATTAAAAACTATTACTCATTTGGAACATTGGCAAATACATCGCAATCAAAATCACCCCGACCACCAAACCTAAAAAGATGATGATGATCGGTTCCAGCAGACTGCTGATTGCATTGGTTTTAAACTCCACCTCTTCCGTATACTGCTGGGCAATCTTTTCAAAAAAGTAATCCATGCGGTTTACCTCTTCGCCAACCTTAATCAGCTGGATCATTTTGGGCGGGTAAAAAGAAAAAGCAGAAAGACTTTTGTGCAGCGATTCGCCTTTTAAAATCTCCTGCTCCACACTCAGCAAAGAAGTTTCAATAGGATAAAAATCAATCATCTGCCGCACCAGCGCAATAGAGCGTAACAAAGGCGTATCCGTGCTCACCAGTAAACGCATTGTATTGGCAAACCTTGCCAGGTAAATCTTCTTTACAATGTCACCCACAATGGGCGTCCGCATCAACAAGGCAGAAGAAAACCGTCTGAAACTTGTACTGTTCCGTTTCAAAAAGTACAAAACTACTAGCGCCACAATCCCCAAAACCATCCACATAAAATATTGGTCAAACCAGGTACTGATGCTGATGATCGTCGCCGTAATCCAGGGCAGCTTACCGCCAAAGCGTAAAAACACATCCGCAAACATGGGCACCACAAACTTGATCATAAACAATACCGCCCCCATAGAGGTACAAAGCACAATCACCGGATACGAAACCGCACTGATGATCTTCCTCCGCTGCTGAATTTTACTCTTATAATACTTCGCCAGATCCGTCAGCACCTCACCTAGCCTGCCCGTTTCTTCGCCAATTTTTAAACTAAAATACTCGTAATCACTAAAACGCTCCGTTTCCTTTAAGGCCTCAGAAAGTGCTAAACCCGCTAAAATCCTGGCCCTGATCCCTTCAAATAAAACCTTATCTTTCGCATTTTCCTGGTCCACTAAAATCAGTTCCAATGCCGTCCGCAGGTCAATGCCCGAAAGCAACAAAGTGCTCAGCTCCACATACAAACTTTCTTTCTTTTTATCCGGCACCTGCTTGCTGCCAAAACTAATGTCCTGGTTCAAAAAGGCCAGCAGGTCTTTCCCTTCAGCAGCAGAAGCTGAACCTTTCGCTTTAGAAGCTTTCTTTTTCGGGTATCCGGAGATGTCTATAGATGGCATATGTTAATCAAATAAATCCTGGGCACTGTACAATTTTTTATAGTTGAGGATCAGCGCTGCGCCCTCCAGTTGTGTTTCAAAATGCAACTGATCTACCTTTCCATCAGCTTCAGCAGGTTCCCCCTCAAAGAAGAGACCGGGGGCTTTCACCGCAAGCTTAAACGTATCTATCCGCAGCGCATGCTGGTCCCGCAACAGGTAAGCCTCGGCAAACTGGTACGTAATCAAACCCTGTGGCGTTTCCAACTCTAAACCTTTAGCCGTACCATCAGCCAATTTTACAATCCCTTTAGCTTGCAAAAAGTCCTGTCTCAGCAGTTTATCCGCGGTTAAAAAGGTAGCCAGCCTTTCCTGTTTCTGCGCATAAGTCACATAAGATCGACTCACCAGCCGATAGGCCGTATACGTAATGCCCAGTACAATGCTGATCAGCAGCATGGCAATCGTTACCTCCAATAGCGTAAATGCGGCCAGCTTCCTCATTTCTTGACGATCTTACGTGAAAGCCCAATTTCTTTACCCCGCTCAACTGCCTTCACCGTAATCAAGAGCAATGAAGTATCCTGTTCATAAGGCGCAACAGTTTTCTGCAATTCGATACTGTCGCTAACCAGCACCTCATCTTCCCAGTTCCGTTCCATAACACTTTGCTCCAATACATTTTCTGTTTTTACCCGCATTTCCTGCTGCCTAAAAGAAGGAGAACTGCGCAGTACTCCAGTATAAATACCCAGTGCAAGTACAAAAACCACCATGATCACCACCATGGCCACAATCACTTCCACCAGCGTAGAAGCTTTGATCATCTTTATACCTAGTTTAGCCATTTCAATACATTTTGGTCAGCAAGCTTTCTTTTAAACAGAGGCGAACTCAGGTAATACTTACTCAGCAATTTCCGGTTCAGCAGCAGGTCAATCAGGTAGTTCTCATATAAAGTAGCCGGAGTCTGCATAATAAAGCGCTTGGCATACACTTTCCCATAAACCTGCACCTGTTTTTCCAGTTTGATATATCCCGTAGCATATACCTCCCCTTTAACCAGGCAATCTTTAGCCAAAGAAATCAGGGTTTGCAAATCGCTCCTTTTTTGTTCATAACTCAACAATAAGCCCGAAAAACGGGTACCCGCAGCCAGACTGATCTTCGCCTGGATCCTGCCACCATCTGGTTTAAACACCCCAATAAAAGAAGGGTACAAAAAAGTACAGCCCTTACCCACCACTACAGAATCCCTTGCAAACAACTGGCAGCTGCCCTTAAAGCCTTCAGAAACCACGATAGATGGCGCATAGATTTGCACATCCTCTAATACCGCTCCCGCTTTAATGTACACTACGGTGTCCGATATCAAAATTACTTTTCCCTTTATCGCAAGGCCCGACAATACCGTATCTGCCAATCCCATTTTTAACACCAGGGCGGGGTTAAAAAAAGAATTGTTTAAAGAATCTTTAACCGCAAAAGCCAAGGTATCTTTCCGCTTAAAATTATCCAGCAAAGTTTTGATCCATTTCTCATTTAAGGGAGGCAAATCACGTGTACTGTTGCGGATGGCACCTCTAATCAGTTCCTTCCCAGCATAAGGCTTACCATCTACGTAACTTTGTTTCAAGCCCGCTTTTGGCAGTTCCCCATCTCCTGTTATTTGCGTATTTCCACTTACAGAAAGCGGCCGGTCCTCATCTGCCAGGTAAATCGCCGCCGGATCCGTAAAAGAAATCCCGGACAAAAAGGCGCTTTTTAAAGTATCCGCTAGCTCAAAAGCCTTTGCCGTATTTAAAGTATAAACACCCCAGCCTGACTTTTGCAATACCACACTGTCCTTACCATCACCATACAAATCTTTGGAAAGCTCAGCATCATAAGCCAGGTAATCGCCACTAAGCAACAAAGCCCTGGCAGATTCCAAACTGGAGCATAAGCGGTCGGTACGGGCTTTCTTCTGACTCTCCGCACGGTAATAATAGGCAATAGTCAGCAACGAAACCGAAATCATCCCAATCAACAAAGCAATGATGATCACAATATACAGTGCCGCTGCTTTAACCATATCATTTAGCTGCTTTTTTGTGAAAGATGCGTTTGATAAAAGCAGGCGTACCTATTTTAATTTTGGGGAAGAAACGTTTAGGCTGTACCACTTTTCCTTTTCTATACTTCATTACCTGTACACTATCGGCACCAGCAGCATTCTTAATCCCCGGGTATAGCAATTGCTTTCCATGTTTTAGCCCATGCTTCCATTTTACCTCTTCCTTCAGCAAACCTTCTTCATTCCAGCTTTTCCATACCCCCTCCTTCAAGCCGTTTTTATACCCCCCGGCTTCCTTTAAGTTTTTGCTGAGGTAAAAATCCTGGTAGTAGCCATGGAGCAGTCTGCCGCTATAACCGCCTTGTGTTATCCTGATGTAGTGGCCCGAAAACCAGGTGTAAGACAATTGACTGTCTGTAGCAATTGCTTGTACAGGTTTTAAATATGCGGTTACCGTGTGGTCGGGGTAGTTTACCGTTACCTTTCGGTTTTGTAGAATATCCTCGTAAGATTGCCCATAGGCGGTCATTGCGCCCATTACCAATAGCCATAACAGCAAGAGTTGTCTGTTCATCATCCTCATTGTTTTATATATTTTTGTTTACCCTGCCACAATACCAGGATAGAATCTCTTTTATTTTTAATCAGTTTCAAGCCCTCAAAAACCTCCCCTTCGCCCAGCATCCTTTCTCTCCCGTTTACCGTTACAATAGAAACTATTTTTTTGGTTACCGGGTTGGTAATGGATCCCGTATACTGAATTGCTGCCCAATTGATAACCGGAGGCAGGGGCTTTACAGGCAAAGGAATTACTTGAACCGCCGGTTTAACAGGAGCTGTAACGGTCGTCGGGCTTTTAGCCAAAGCACCCAAAAACGGGTCCCTGTAGTTTAATGCAAGTTTAAAAGTATCCGGCAGTTCTGCGTACTGATCATAAGGTTCATGAACCATTTTCCGCTCCGCAAAAGCAGGTTGATAATCTTCCGCAACCTCCGCAAAAAACAAACGGTAAATCACAATACCCCATACTGCCGCAACAGCGCAGATCAGCAGGTAGGTAAGCTTTTTATTTTTAACCGGCTGCATATCACTAACTACAGAATGGTAAAACTTCTCAACTCTCCTGCCGCACTGGTATTTCCTGCATCATCCACCGCCCTCACTTCCCAGTACACTTTTTCTCCGCTAATGCCTAAATTAAATACAGAAGACAGCGTAGTGGTGGTCAGGGGATAATTGCCATTGTACAGTACGGAGCCGTTGTTTTTGTACACATATACCATGTATTTTTTGGCTGTAGCAGCGGCCGACCAGCTCAGGGTAACCGGCTTAGACACCGATGCATTGTCTTGCGGGACACTCAATACCACCACTGGCGGAGGTGTCGCATCATAAGTAATGGTTTGTATTGGCGACCATTTCGATTCTGCCGTATCATTCTGTCCCTTTACGCGCCATTGGTACGTTTTTTCCCTTGTAAAAGTAAGCGCATAATCCAGGTTTACCGTAGTATGGTCAAGGTACAGCGAATTCTCATCCGCAAAATTATTGGTGTCAATTTCCAGCCTGTATTTTGTGGCACCATACAAACGCATCCACTTAAACTGGGCAGTATTCAGGTTACTTAGCGTAGCATTAGCGGGCGACTGCAATTGAACCTGCTGCGTGGTAATAGAACCCGGATAAACTGTAAAAGCAGCTACAGCATAAGCGGTTGCGCTGCTCCCGTTTTTCGCCCTGATCCGCCACTCATAACTCCCCGGATCCAGCGAAAAGCTAAACCTTGTTCCCGTTACCAGCGTATCCAGCACCAGTTTTACTGTATGGTCAAAGTCAGGTGTTACTACCTGCAAGTGATAACTCAGCGCATCATCAATCGCTTCCCACCAAAAGGTTTGTGCATAATCTTTGGTTTCCGCACCATTTACCGGTGCCCGCAAAACAACTTTGCTGTCCGTAATAGCAGGTTCAATAAATTCACTGCAACCTGCCAGCAGTACCATGCTTAAAACAACTGTTAAAAGCTTTCCGTAACCGATGTTCCCTGTCCTCATCATTTGATTTCTTTATTTGCTATTGCCCTAAAATCTAACCTCAATACACATTGCGCATTGCGTGTGCCGCCCGCAGCAGCCCCGCTAAAATTGCCTTTGTCTTTCGGGCCTTTCAACTGCAGGGCAGATAATTTACCGATACCCGGCGTGCGTTCCAGCGTGTCAATCACTTTTACCAGCTGGGTAAAACTGCCGTAACAATGCAGGCTTTGCGCCATACCCGCCAACGTGGTATCCCTTTCCTGTGTTTTCAGCACCGTATAATCAATGGTAGCACCCTGTTTTGCCGCAGCAGCAGAGGCTTTCATCCATAAAGTATTGCTCCAAAGCTCCTCTTTAACCTGGTAAGCTTTTAAAATACGTTCCAGGGCGGTCAGCTTTCGCTGCGTATATACCGGGTTAAATGAAATGTCGTTCCTTAAACTTTCCTGCTCTGTGAGGTCCTGGTTTAAGCGCAGGGCATCAAAAGTCTTACTAAAAGCAAGTACCCAGCACAACAAAATGCCGGCTAAAGCCATCAATGGCAAGAACCTGTTTTTCTGCTGATAACTGATCCTGTTCCACATCGCTAAAAATTCAAGATTAAAGTAAACACCTGTGTCTGCTGCTGCTCATCAGCTAAGTATTTTTCCAGCTGCACCTTTTTTATCCAGGGTTTTTGTTTCAACACATACATCCAGTCGTTCAGTACATACACATTCTCTGCCTGTCCTTTAAGCCTAACCGTAAAAGGCTCCGCCAGGCTTTCCTTCAGCAAACTGCTGCCCGTAGTCAATAAATTATTTACCGTTAGTTCTGTCAGGGTAATGGTTCCCGGAACGGTTTGGCCCAGCTGATCGCAGAGATAAGCATAGGGCAGTCCCTTATTCCAGCCCAGGTTTTTAACCATAGCCTCTTTCTCTTTCACATCTGCTTCCATCTTTTCCTTGTTTACCGTAACGCTGGTTTGTTGCCCTGCCCTTCCGGCCATTTCCTCGTTGGCGGCATTGTAATGGCTAAACACTAAAAAATTTAGGAGCAGGAGCACAAAAATACCCCCCAGTACCAGCATGCTGTTTCGTTTAAACTTCAGCTTTGCGGTATATTCTGCCAGCTGTTCCGCCAATCCCTCGGTTTCTACTTCTATCAGCTCAAGCCGCTCGTGCAGCAACAACTGAAAAGCGGTGGCATAAGCCAAAATAAACTGTTCTGGCATTACCTCAATGTCTATTTTTAGCGTAAAGCCCGCATTTAAGCCTGGTGTATACGTATAATCCTGCCATTCCTTTTCCTGGTTAAGGCTAACCTGGTGACCGTCAAAATTCAGGTTTCCATTGTAGCTATTCAGCTGTGGCAGTACCTGATCCGCCACAAAAGGCCCCAGGCTCATCAGCATCACCGTTGCACCCTGCTTTTTAAAAGCTTTCAAAATCGCATCGGCAACTTCCCTGCGCACAATGGCCACATAAGATGTGCCCCCGGAAACAAAATGCTGCACATAAAATTCCGCCAGTTTTAAATTGGGGAACAAATGCTGCAGGTTCTGCTCACTGAGCAAATCCAGTTTGCCGGTTTTTTTAATCAGCACCCCTCTTCCCGTCAGGGTAATGGCAAGCGGCGCTTTCAATTCCTCTGGAAGTATTTTGTCCAGACTAACGGTATATTCCTTTTTACTTTCTACCAAAAGCTGCGAAGCCTGTAAAGAAATGTGCAACAAGCGCAGCTCAAAAGTTCCATCCGCTTTGATGAAAACCTCGGCTCCTGCGCAGCCACTCAATCCCTTTTGTCCCTTCCAGCTAAATGCCATAATTAATAAATGATGGTGGGTTTAATAAATACCACGGTAACTACCTTATTGTTGGATTTAGTCCTGCTGCTAAACAGCCATTTTAAAATAGGGATGCGCGATAAAACAGGCACTCCAGAACCACTTTCGCTGCTCTCTGTACGCTCTATCCCGCCCAGCACAATCATGTCCTCATTTTTTGCCCTCACAATAGATTCAAACTTACTGGTAGAGGTTGGAGGCGGTGCATTCAGAGGCGGATCGCCAATAAAATCAGTAATCGCTACTTTCACGGTCAGCGTCACCTGGTCATCCCCGGAAACCACGGGCCGGATATTGATATCCAGGTTGGCATCTACGGCTGTAAACTGTTCCGTAACTACCGTTTGCGTGGTTAATGAAGGAATCACATTCTGCGTTCTGGTACTGTAATACCTTTTGCTCCCGATGCTCAGGTTGGCTACATGCCCGTTTAAGGTGCTGAGTTTGGGCACCGAGCGGACTTCAACATTGCTGTTGTTTTCCAGCGCACTCAAACTCACGTAAAAGTTGGGGGTTACCCTACCCAGGTTAAGCGAACTGTTCCTACCCAGGCGCGCAAGCAGGTTGTTGATGGACTTGGAACCAAATGTATAATCCAAGCCGGGGAATACCGTTCCCCCTGTTTGAATACTGTCAGACACCCCTGCCGAAATCCCCGTTTTCACGGCTTTTCCCTTTCTGATGTCTATCATGGTTACCTCAATTAAAATCATCGGTACCATTTTATCCAGCTCCCTGATGTAAGCTTCAATTTCTGTAATCTGCGGACCAGCGCCCGATAGCAATATCGTATTCTGCTCCCTGAATTCTTTAATCTCCACACCCCGTTTCCATTCCTGTGGAATCATCGTTTGAATGGTATCCAGCGAACGGTTTTGCAGGTGTACCAGTTTGTGTGCCCGAAGACCCTCCAAACGACGGTCCCCAATTAAATACACTCCGTTTTCTTGTCTAAAGGTAAAGTCAGTACCCTGAAAAACAGCGGCCAGTAAATTGTCGTAAGTGATGTCGTTTACCCTGATGGTAATGCTGCCCTTTAAATCAGAATATAAAAAATAACTGGCATTGGTTTCCTGTGCCGCCTGTTTCACCACATCATTGATCGGCACATTGAGTGCATCCAGGCTCAGCAGTTTTTTACCCTGCAGCGTTCTGCTTTGCATGCTGAAATTAGCGCCGCCGGCACCAGCGTTTACAGGCTTCAAATTTCTTTTTACCGCAGTATTACGTTCACTGTTGATGTACAGCTCTTCCCCTTCGCCCAGAGCCTGAAACAGGTAAACATTGTCGCTCGTCTTCACCATTTTAAGGTCATTGGCATAGGCCAGTTTCTCCAGCGCAGTTTCAAAAGGCGCATCCGCCAAAAAGGCCGTTACCTTTCTAAGCAGCAGGTTACCCGGCACCACTACGTTTTTACCAGAAACCTGGGTAATTTTTCTGGCCACCTGTGCAAGGGTATCGTTGTTCAGCTCTACGCTAAGCGTATTGTTTTGCGCATTGTATTTGGCTTTAATCTCTCTCAAAGGAATAATTATCCGGGGTTCCGCAACTTTGGTGACCGACATAATAGAACCAATTAAATTGATGTCTAGCCCATACTCTTTAGCCAAAAATACCAGTACGTTCAATGCCGTTTCATTGGTAAAGTTATTGAATACCTTAAAAGTAAGCTGGGGGTCGATGTTAATGTTCAGGTTGTTGGCCTGTGCCAGTGCCCGCAGAAACTCCTGGGCAGATACGCCCGAGACGTTCATCTGCACCTTTTGGTTCAGGCCGGGAACAGTAATGGCCAGGTTGTTTAACCTTTCCTGCACCAATCTAACCCGCTCTGCAGCCGGCGTATTGGTTGGCGTTTGGGCATAACTGCCGCTCATACCCAATGCTAAAAGCAGGATGCAGCAAAGCAGTTTTTTAGTCCCATAAACAATAGGTAATAGTTTCCTCATCAATTGGTAAATAAGAGTGGATAGATTTCTTCAAGTGTAGTTTGTCCCGCAGCAAAAAGTGCGAAAGCATTTTCGCCAAGCGTTTTAATGCCCCTTTCTGCCAGCAGCGGGTTAATGTATAAATTGCCCTGTTTGGCTTCCATAGTCAGCTCATGGTCCAGCGGAATCACCTCGTAAACAGCCTTCCTGCCACTGTAACCCGTATAATAACACTGCTCGCAACCTTTGGCTACAAAGTGTTTGCTAACAGGGGCAAAAGGTTTGAACTGTTTGGGATAGGCTGAATCCTCAAAATCGGCTTCTTCTTTGCAGTGTTTACAAAGCAGGCGGATCAGTCGCTGCGCAACAGTAGTATTGAGCGTATTAGCGACTAAAAAAGCGGGAATACCCATATCCATCAAACGGGACACGGTGCCCCATGCAGAGTTGGTATGGACAGTAGAAAGCACCAGGTGACCAGTTAAAGCTGCCCTGATGGCCATATTCGCTGTTTCAGGATCACGAATCTCCCCTACCATAATTACATCAGGATCCTGGCGCAAAAAAGTCCGCAGTGCAGAAGCAAAAGTAAGCCCGATACTTTCCTTCAGCTGCACCTGGTTAATGCCCTGAAGGGTATATTCAATCGGGTCTTCAATGGTTAAAATATTACGGGTTTCTTTATTCAGGTATTTTAGGGTGGCGTACAAAGTAGTGGTTTTACCAGATCCCGTAGGTCCGCTAATCAGGATAATGCCATTTGGCCGTTTTACCCCTTGCAGGTAATTGGATAAGTCAAAATCAGAAAAGCCTACATGCTGCAGATCTATGTTCGCCGCATTGTTGTTGAGCAGCCTCAGCACCACCTTTTCGCCATGCAGGGTAGGCAATACCGAAACACGGATGTCGAAAGCTTCCTCTCCATTTTTAAAATTGATCCTTCCATCCTGGGGCAAGCGCTTCTCTGCGATGTCCAGGTTAGACATGATTTTAATTTTATTGATCAGCGCCGGGTATTCAGATTTTTTAAGGATATACCTTTCCACCATCATGCCGTCAATCCGGATCCGAACCCTGCACTTCTCCTCATATATTTCAATGTGGATATCACTACTTTTTAAGCTCCTGGCCTCCCGGATCAAGTCGTTCAGGAAACCATCACCCTCCATGGCCGATACCATTTTTTGGAATTGGTGCTGCCCGTTTTCCTTTTGGTAATGTTTGTGCAGCAGCAGACTGATGGTAGCGGCTGGCAACTGTTCTAAGATGATATTTTTACCCAGTACTACTTCCAACTCATCTTTAAGCAACATAGGCTGTACCTCCTCATCGCAGCAAAGGGTGAGCTCAGCTCCTGCACTTGCCTTTGGCAAAATGCGGTAATGCCAGGCTTGTTCCCTGCTAATGGCATGGAGGGCATCTGTGTTAAAATCCGTATAGCCAGGCATCGTTATAAAGTTTAATTTGAGGGATGAAAATAGAAAGCAGCAGCACGGCAGCCAATATGATGGCTTGTAAGCCAGCCAATGGAATGTGCGGGTTTGCGGGTTTTTCAGCTTGTTGCATTAACCTCGTTCCGGCTACGTACAACAGCACCAGGACTAAACTGCCCATGTAAAAAGCAATGTAGTTGACCGGCGAAAGGTAAAAAGGCAGAATAGCAAGGAACAATACATCGCCCCAACCCAAATGTGCGGCTGTAAGGTCTACAGGTTTTTTATGTTTCAGGGAGAAATAGGCCCATAACAAGAGCAACTGTAAGCCGAAAAAAGAAAGGCCGATTATTGAGTGCCAGAGCGAATCCTCTGCACCAGCTTTTTGATATTTCAGGAAAAGCAAAAGTGCACCCAATACAGGGAAACAAATCCAATAAACGGCCCGAAACCGGAAATCCTGGTAGCAAATGAACACCAGGAAGAAGAGAACGATAATTTCAAGGAAGAGCATGTTAATCTGGTGTTACTTCTTTGAGATTTTTGTCCTGATCAATTTCCCAGACGTTAAAGGTACCGTCACCATCAAAATCTGCGACGGCTGTAGCGCGGGCAAGGAAGGCTGTATTGTTGGCGCTTACAATTTGAATTCTGTAATTGGCCCTGCCGTCTTTTCCGTCAGTAGTCAGCTTTTCCTGGATAAACCCGATCTCATTCAGGTCTGCACTGTACTTCGATTTTTCGTAGAAAAAGCTTTTTTCAAGCGTAGAGAGGTGTTCCAGTTGTACTTTGGCCTCTGTACTTTTGGCCTTGGTAATTAAGGGGAGCAGGTTTGGCAAAGCGAGTAAAACAAGAATTCCGATGATTACGAGTACCACCAGTATTTCAGTAAGCGTGTAAGCCTTAACCTTGCGGGTAAGTAAGTTTTTTTTCATTCCTTAGCGTTTTAGCTCTTTTCAGCGGCAAGGAGATGATTAGAAATGTTGGGTTTTATAAGCCAACAAGGCTGTTTATTCATTCCGGGTTAGTCTGAAAATGACCCTAGCAAGATACAAATGAATATCGGATAAAGCAATTGGTGTTTTGGAAATAAATATTGGCCTAGCGTGTACATATCAGATACAAAAACACAACATTTTAAAACTGAGGATATGTGCACTGAAATTATTCGTGTGTATTTAAAGAATAGATTTTAGCTTCAAGTCCCAGAATATTCATTAATTTAATATTCTGATAAAATTCATTTCTGGTAATTCATAAGCAAGTAGCAGTAACCTAAAATAACATCTAATTACTTCCAAAATATGAACATGCTATTCCATGCATTTTCGTACTTTAAATTAAGTTTATTCAATATGTCCTGTTCAAATTTTTTTTTCGCATTCATATTGTCTTCTCTATTTAATTCATGATTAATTGTTCTCCACCCTCTATAATCAGATCCTTTATTAACAGCAACCAAAAAAAATAGTGGCTTTCTTAGAATTATTTTCTATAAAAAAGAAAAACAACAATCCAGTGTCTTTGAATAAATCACAACATTATAATGATTAGTTAATGCATCAAGGCTATCGGGTTCATTCATACTGGAAGGGGGATTAAATACTGGATTTGCAGTCTTTAAAGCTGTAACTGCTTTGATTAGATGAGCACTATTTATATTGAACTCATATTTTTGGGCATATCCATAATTGCCCGCACCGAAAGCTTCCTAAAAAGGCAAATACTAAGATTATGAGAACAACGATACAAATAATAATTCCTTTAGATTTCATTTTACCTGAATAAGATTTCCCTAATTGATTTTTGTAGTTGAAAAATATAGATAAACGTCAAAAAGATACAAAGATATTAGCTATCCCCCAATAGCAGAAATTGAGTTGCTAAGGTTTCTGCTCATTCTCATAAACAGAATAGCTCGGGTTTATGTAACCAAAATTCAACTGGTTAAAGTCAAGAGTCCATAATTTCATCGAACACATGTTCATTCAGATAAAAAAATTTTAATATGAAAGGCAATGTCAAGGCGGTTGACATGACTATGGGCATAATTATAGTATTCAAGTAAATGCCAAATGCAGATAGCGACAGTACAAGAAACATGTAGTAAGAAAGCGATGTGAGATAAATTAGCTCTACACTTGTTTCCTCATCTGTTAAATATTTAAAAACAAATTTACCTTCTCCAATCCTTTTATGAAAATCGTATCTGGATTTGCTTCTGTCACTGAATTCATCTTCTGCAAAGATAATATACCCTTGGCCCCTTTCGGTAATCCTGTAAGAGTTATTATTCAAATAAGTATCTATTTTCCCTTCCAAAACCTCAAATCGTACCTCAAGGGTCTCTTTAACTTTATATTTTAAATTCATATCAATATCCTCCATGCCAATTCATTGTATTAACATATCGTTCTGTCAGGCCTTCTCCCGGAAGTCTGTAGGCGGGACCTATCCATGTAGTAACATCAACATTCAGAGCGCCACCCCCACATCTATAATCGTCACTCAGAAGCTTATAAATGGTTCATTTCAACAAATCATATCCTCTTTCTTTGAAACTCCCATGTATAGTATTAATGGCCTATTCGTTTCTAAATCAAGAAGCAGATTTAGTGATAAACTGATTAGTTTAATAACAGTGACCTAAAATAATTGGAACTTTCACAATACCGCCGGTTCCATCGTCCCACTTAAAGTAGAACTTGGTAATGCGGCAATAAATATAATTAAAGAAATTTATCTCTTAACTCAAAACATTTGAATTTCGGTTCATCTATAGCCATATAATAAAATCACTTTCTTTTTTCTAAGTAATGATTTCGATCAGGATCTAAGAGCAATTTTGGCTCTCCAAAAAAACATCTAGTTAATGAACCTCTAAAAACGGCCTCCCCAAATTCATATTTATAATATAATTCAATTTCGGTTCCTACAAGCGTGTAAAAAATCTTATAAGTCCCTTTGCCCCAAAAATGACTTCTAAATTTGTTATTTTCAAATAACCTCAAAGTATCTTGTTCGTACGGAATTTCTGGTAGAAAAGGCTCATAGTCATAATTCTTATTCACGTACTCTCCCACCAGCATGCCTTTAGAAAAAAAATTGTCATAGATGAAATATATTACTGATGTTAATATAGCTCCTAAGATTAAAAATTTTATAGTTTTCATTTACTCAAATGTAGATAAGTCTGGTATGTATTAGTTTTAAATATGTTATCATGCCAATTTCCCATCAAATCTTGACTCCTCGTATTTCTTTCATGATTTGTGACTGGAAGATGGTAATAAAAAGAAGTCATCGACTTGGAATCCATTATTAGGGCAAAGGCTTTATTTCCCAATTTATAAAAACTCACATTATAGCTTCCCATCATCTGTACCTGCATATTTGTTCCGGTTAAAAAATTATCTAGTATAGGCCAAAAGTCTACCTTATCTCTTTTCTTTGACTTATCCGACGCGATAAAAGCCTTCTCCTTTTTTTCAAATAAAAAGTTTAAAGTTATATCGGAAACAGATGGATGTTTACCATTAAATATACTTTTTTCAGGACCATATCCATCCGCCCACTCGTCATAAATATTCCACCAACCATGATTATAATCCCTAACTTCCCCAGATAGATATTTTCTCCCATTTAAAATACTATTCCAGTTTCCGTTTCTATCGGTGATGTAGGTAATTTGCTTTCCATTTTTAAAATCATGATAAAAATCAACCCCTATATCATCCCCCACGGTAGATGTCTTTATCCACTTCCCTTCCGCATTTTTTTCATATTCTCCATCAAATCCCCCATCTGGATCCACTCTACTCACAGGATTATTTCCCATTCCTACGTAGGGTGAATAATATTGACCCATTGGGTCTGTACTCATCCATCGGCCGATTTCCGAGTCATACATCCTGAAATCAAAATTATTCCAACCTGTTTCTTTATCAACCTCAGCAAACTGCCCCTGGTAACCATACCGATAATCATTATTAACTAAGGTAAGCGGACTTCCGAACGGGTAATAATCTGAATAGTAAACTACATCAGCTGCGCCATTTATTTTGCTTTGGTTAATTACTACACGTACATTGCCTAAATTATCATTTAGTTCGTACTGGTAACTGTTATCGCTCCTTTTATATAATCCTATACGACTGGATGCATATAAAGGTAATTCTTTTTGCTGTAATGTTGAACCATTATTATCATAAATTGACAGCAAATTACCTACACCATCGTAGACATAATACGTGGTGATATTTTGCAGATGATCTGTTTTGAGAATCCGCTGACCAGATTCATCATACGTAAATGAAACACGCAGTTGCGTTTTGTTTACATCAGAATATATTCCAGTTATTTTACCATTTATGTTATAATTTAAATAATAGCCAGCACCATTTACTCTGGATTGACCGGTCATTTGACCTAAATCATCATATATATAATCTGCATAGTTATCTACAGACGTCAACTTATTTGTTCCTGTTTGATAATGATAGTTATCCCCTGTAAACTGACTTTTTATGTTCCCGGCTTGGTCTGTGCGGCTCAAACTCTTAATATTTCCGTTGGCATCGTAAGTCAAATTAAACTCCCGGTTTGCATTTGCTGTTTCAGTAAAACTGTTATTTGTATAGTTAGGCGACCCAAATTTGTTATTATTAAACTGATATTCGTTGTCGTACTCGTAAGTGAACATTTTGGGATTACTTACCGTTGTGCCATAAGTATTAATGATACTTTGAGGTTTTTTGCTTCGCCAGCTTTGCGCACTAATGTTGCCGTTATAATATGATTTTGTAGTGCCCGTTATCAAACTATTTATTCCTGTGTTATCTCTAATATAATCTCCGTTAAAGTATTCCAATGTCATTCCAAACGCATCAGGAGCAAATCCATTCGAAAGTCCATCATTTCCTGGATCCTTTCCTGTATCCGGGTGATTAATTGCTTTTAACCATCCTTGTGGTGTATAGGTATAGTCAATCCCCTGTAGATTTCCCGCAAGTTCAATTCTTTTTAAAGGCCCATGTAAATAATAAAAATATTTGGCCTGCTCTGTCCGCGTTAAGGCAGGATTAGTCGAAGTATATGCAACATGAAGACGGCCATCTGCATCATATTCATATTCGTAAATAAAACGTTCTGAAGCATCATTTTTCTGATAATCTACTTTAATCGTATTTCCACGCGCATCATAACTGTAGTTAATAGTTTTTACACCTAAACCAACTATAGATTTAAGTAACCAGACTATACGGCCCTGACCATCGTAATTATACCAGGTCTTGCTATTCTCATTTTCTGTCCAACTTACCTCGGCTTTTAAAAAGGCCTCGTCTTGATTGTAATTCCCCAATCCATGCGAATTATCTGGATAATCATAATGAGTTTTTACAAAGTTATACCTTGTCCCTCCGGTTAATCCTCCCGACAAACTTGTATCTTCCAGAAGTACCTCATTCGTTTTTGCAGATGAGAAGCTAATATCCCCAGGTAGATATTCTCCGGATTCAAATGATCTCCCCCAGCGATCATAATTAGTGTAAGAAAATCTACCAGTTTTGGCCTGCTCTGCATTTTGAGAAAATCGAACATTTCCGTCGTTCCGGTAGACAAATTCTGTGCGCCCCGCATCAGCACTTCTTTTGGCAATAAGCCTGCCCTGAAGATCATATTCATTTGTACTTAGAAAAGGAACATCGGCAAGATTATTATAAGCATCTAATCCATTTGAAAGTAATTGCTTTACTCCTTCAGGAGCAATAGTCGCTATAATTTGCCCCAATTGATTGTAGAAATTATAACTAATATTTGAGTATGAATTTGTATACGTTAAAGTGGTAGCCGCATCTGTAGTAACCAATTTATAATATCCCGCAGGTAATATCCCTGTTGCAGAGATTTGTTGCTCCGTAAGCATGTCATACAATTGATAATTTGTACCCGTTATTGTAACAGCAGAAGGTTGCAAAAGACTAAAATAATGAAAAGGCTTTTTAGGTTCTGCAATTCTGGATGGACAGTTCTCGCACTGGTAACCGTCAGATATGGTAAATGGAAAGTTCGACTCTACAACATAGACATTAGAGTGAAGACTAACTACATTGGCGGAAAAATCTTTACCGATGCCATTATATACTTGCTCCCCATTCAAATATATGCTAACTATTTCTTTTGAATCTACCGAAAATCCCTGGGAATACATTACAATGCCCCCAGCATTAGGATTATCTCCTCCACCCATAATTAAATCTGCGCCAACCAAAACAGAATACGAGTATTTCCTGGGAGGATTATCCAACTGAACACTATTACTTACAGTAAGCCATCCCGGATTTGTACTACTACTCATTAAAGTCTCTTTGCCGCTTAGGTCAGATATTGTCACTTGGCCCACACCGTTCTGATCAACATAAAAATTTTGTGTAGCTTTATTACTCAAACTTGCCGAGGAACCCACCACAGCTTCACTAAAAAACTTATCTCTTACTTGTTTATAATGACTTAGCTCATTCACTACAGAAAAACTATTTGCTGTAGCAGTGTGGCCGGAATTAACCATTAGTTGTTCGCCAATATCTCCCGTTCGTTTTATAGAATTTGTTCCATCTTCATTGTATTGACTGCGACTGTATGGATAGGCAGTTGTGGCTACTCTTGATTCCAGAGTATTATTATTGCTATAATACCACCCTAGCGTTCCTGGTTTAGTATTACCAATAGGATCTGGATTATTTGTTTTATTAATTGACTGACTTAACTTGTCGAAATTTTTGTATGAATAAGGAACGTTAGAAGTAGTAGCTATAAAATTAGACTTGTAATTGAACTCCGAATTTGAAATAGGAGCGACTAATGTATTTAAGACGGGTCGCTGTTGAACATCATAAATTACCTGCGATGCTAAAACTTGGGCTTCAGTCCGGTTTTTCACCTGCATTTGCGTAGCATGTCCATTATTATCAAAAAAGGCCTTAGCTTCTGCAATAAGGTTACCATCCTCATCATAAGACTTACTCATAACCCAGTTCTTATCCCAATTATCCGATCCAATATTTGGTTGTTGAGTTGTTTCAACTGTAATATTTAATACAGTTGTCCCTGTACCGCTACTGTTGCCAGCGGAGATGGTATAATCTATTGGGGGAGAATCTTCAGATGGCGTACCACTAATCTCACCTGTATTTTCATTAAATACTAATCCAGCCGGCAAAGCAGGTGTAATCGTATAAGGTTTTACAATCACTATTTTACGGATCAGATTTGGTGCATTCTCTATTACATACATAACCCCATCCGCACCCCTTGCTATACCAAAAGGCGAATTCATCCGTACCACTGATCCCGTTCCGTTTACTGTACCAGCAACCGTATTGCCTGCAAAAGCACTCACCTCTCCTCCAGGAGTGATTTTACGGATAATGTTATTGGACTGGTCTGCAACGTAAAAATTACCTTCATTGTCCCTTACCAGATTATTGGGCGGGGCAAACATTGCTGTTGGTCCAGGGCCATTCGCATAACCCCTGGTTCCACTCCCAGCCAGAGTAGTCACATTGCCAGAAGTACTGATCTTGCGGATCATATTGTTTGACCGATCTGCCACAAATAAATTGCCTTCCGGATCAAAAACAAGCCCCATTGGCTGGCTAAAACTGGAGGTCAGCAAGGTCGAATTCGTAGCGCCCGCAACACCTGTTCCAGCAAAGGTTGTCACCACACCCGAAGGCGTGATTTTTCTGAGCTTATTGTTCCAGCCATCAGATACAATTAAGTTTCCCGAAGCATCGAAGGCCAAACCCATCGGGTAATAAAAACTAGCGCCAGTGCCCGTGCCATTCGCCGAGCCTGCCGTACCGCTACCTGCAAAGGTACTTACCACTCCAGCAGGGGTAATTTTCCTGATCCTGTTGTTGTGCTGGTCCGCCACAAACAAATTTCCCGAAGCATCTAAAGCTAAAGCAGAAGGATGTTGAAAACGGGCAGAGGTACCTGCGCCATCCATATACCCACCATATCCGGCACCAGCAAAAGTAGTGACCACACCAGCAGGTGTAATTTTCCGGATCGAATGGTTACCCGCATCCGCGACATAAACATTTCCCGAAGGATCCACGGCTGCGTTCAGCGGATTGTAAAAACTAGCCCCCACACCAGTGCCGTTGGTAAAACCACCAGCAGCATTTCCTGCAAAAGTTGAAGTCGTCTGACCGCCCAAACTGACCGCTCCACCAGTATTGGTAGGGCTCATCGCAGTAATTGCGGTTCCTGTAATAAAGCTCAAAGGTCCTGTGGCAGCATAAGTAATTACCGGTGGCGGAGCGGCCATCACCACATTTATAGAAGAAGTGATGTTACCCGTACCAGCACCATATCCTTCCGACACCATATAATAGGTACCGGCAGTTAAAGTAATGCTTATGTAAGCTTGTAGCCCCGGACAGGGAGAAACATTGCTATCATCATTAGGAATAATTAAATTACCCGAAGCATCCAGCAGGTGCATATAGGTATCAAATCCACTACCGCAATGCGATAAGGCCACATCGGCCGTTCCATTAAGCACAAACTTATAATAAATATCATTGCTGCTTTGCCCGTAGTCATTACCCAGGCAAGGGTCTGCATTGCTTTTAGTATCCGTAAAACTACCCGATGCACTAAAAGTCCCGGCGTTGATCGCCGTAGCCATATTTGTACCAGACGTAGGTGTAGAACTGCTCACATGAATGTTGGTTACAATATTCCCCATGTTGTAACCCGAACCTTCTGAAACTACATAATACGTACCCGCCGGGAGCGACATCTGGATAAAAGCTTCCGCACCAAGACAAGGAGAAAGTAACGAACCTTCATCATTGGAAGCAATTAGATTCCCCGAGGCATCTAGCAGGTGCATATACGTATCAAAACCACTCCCGCAATGAGAAAGCGTCACTGTTGAAGCACTGCTTAGCGTAAACTGATAATAAATGTCATTGTTGGGCTGCCCATATTCATCACCCATGCCCGTTACCCCGTTGCTCCTGGAATCAGAAAAACTACCCCCGCAAGAACCCATAGTTCCTGCAACAATCGGATTGGCCATCGTGGCCCCGTCCGGTGGCGCAACCGGCGAAACCGAATTGATTAGAAACTGCACATAACCCGTATTGGAACCGTAGTAATTCCCCTCTACTACCACATAATAGTTTCCAGGCGCAAAGCTTTGTATGATTTCACCCTGAGCACCACACATTGGAGAATAATCACCATATGCGATTTCATTCATATACTCATCATACACATGGATCACAGTATTAAAATAACTTCCGCAGGTGGTCAACTGCAGGTCTGAATAAGCGGCAACATTAAAGCTGTACCACATATCCGGCCCATAGTTACCTACAGAATTGTAATAGTAATAATTGTCCAAATAGCGGGAATCATAAAAATTTGAACCACCATAGATCCCCATAGTACCTGCAGGAATGGCATCGTAAAGATAGGTGCCCATCTGCGCTTTAACAGGGTTTAGCCCCGTACAAAAAAGCAAAAAAGAAAGTAGAAACCCTGTACAGCTAAATTTCAAAGCAACAGGTAAGCGGGATAATTTAAACATGACCGAGCTTTAGATGAATGCGTTGATTAATTGGTTTTTGCAGGAACGGCCTGCTCGCGTTCCGTTGTCGGAATCATCTTAGCCTGCTGCGCGGGACTCAGCAGCAAACGCAGCTGCTGATTTTTGGCATCCATCAGGGCTTTAATCCGGGCACGTTTTGCAGCATCATTTAAACTGGTATCAGCTATCGCCTGGTTCATCCCAGCTTTGTAGCTGGCCTGAATTTGGCCTACTTTATCTGCCTTTGCAGAATCCACTTGTAGGGAGCTTCGATAAAACTCAGATTGTTTAATTTTCAAACTTTTACTCAATTTATCTTGAGAATAGCCATAGCTATACGACAAGATTAAAAAGACAATACATTTAATTTGTTTTTTCATGTTACAATTACCCATTTCAAAATAATTTAAAGACACCAACAGACTAAAACTCTATAGTTATTTTTTATTAAAAATCACATCACAAAGGACTATGGTATAATTCTATAGCCAAATCCAGGCATTAGAAAAACTTCCTGAATTGTCCAATAAAAACTATCTCCTTCCCGATAGGTCCAGGTACCTAAACTGCCATCGAGTGTAGAAACGAACATATTATAATAAAATTCATTTGCAGCAGATATGCCGTTGTTAGTGTAATTCGTTGATGTTAATTTGTAATTAACCTTTACTGTGTAACCTGCGGGCTTTTCAACATTATTATAAGGATCATCAAAGATCTTTACGTGATAGGCTCTATCAGCTTGTGTATCATCAGTTATTAATTTCACAAAAACCGTAGCAGCACATTCTGATGAAGTGGAAGTAATTTCCCATTTTTGTTGATTATAAGTCGGACTACTAACGTTGAAATCCTTTTTTTCCACTTCTAATTTTCCGGAAGTTACCATTTCTCCACCATATTCAAACTGGTGACATCTTGTTTTGCCAGTCGGAAACCAATAGGCGTCTACAGATTCTGAAACACATGTGGCTACTCCAGGCACAACGACCCATCTAACCTGATTAAACGTTGTACTGACATTACTCCTATCCATTTGTTGAGCTTCAATTAAACCCGTAAAAATCGTAATACCATTATTCATTTTACTCTGACAACGAGTTTGCCCAGTGTTAACCCATTTTGGCCCTTTACCGTAATTATAGATTGTTTCTTTAACAAGGGGTACCTGAGATTTTCCAAGTATTTCTTTAAATGTTTTAATTAATCTTCCTCCTTGGTCGTATTGATAATGAATATACAAATTATTATTATCAAGCATATATGTGAGTTCTCCTGAATGCGAATCGTAAACATAAGCAACTGTAGATGAATTTAGTGGCTGAAACCTGAAATCGTCAAAATATAAAACACCGCTTCCTACATTTTTGCAGCCAACAAGTAAATTACCGCCATTCAAAGCCGCAGCAGGAACTTTCATTTGAATTAGATACCATCCCGCGGCGGTCTTTGTATATGCCGGGGTAATGTCAATCTCCGCACCATCAATAGAGTAATATAATTTAGCATCAGAAATATTATTTGAAGTGGGCTTAACCCAAACAGCCACCAAATAATCCCTTCTGATAGGGTCAAGGCTATTTAATGAGACAGAATACCTAAATCCATTATTTATCCCTGCTACCTTAAGGGATTTTTCGCCTGTGTGAGCTATCTCCTTTGTAATAACTCCAGAGCCTGAAGAAACTGTTCCCAATTTATCAGAGGATAGAACCCCATCTTCAGTGCCAGAATATGCGATCTCATAGTATCTCGCATTTCCACTCATTATTACTTTGCTATTCGCATAGCCCATTTTACTTGCTGCATAATTGCCATTTATATCCGTAGCCTCTAAAGGAGCAGAAAAAACATTGTACTTAATAACCTCGCTAGATTTCTTCCATGCAGGATTATTTTGTGCAGCAGCAAAAAAATCAACAAAACTATTTGCCGAGGTTAGTCCATTTAATGAAATACCGGTAGGCGACCACACATACTTTGCTTTCTCTCTCCAGATATTGTTTTGATTGTAGCTTGTTGGGTTCCCTTCTGGATCAAGAACAGGGATATCGTTACCCCAAGTTTGTACCCTTGCAGAAACAATACCTAAAGGTGCATTAAAACCATCTACCGCATATATGTAAGTTGAGGCTGTCTGTGTAAGCATGTGTTTAGGCCCATTTGAAGGATTAAACACATAATCCAATTTTAGACCGAGTGCTGGATATTGCCTGTAAGCAGGAGTGATTTCCGTAATAAACCGGTTCCCATAAGAATCAAAATTTAGTGACTTTGTTACTGCCCCACTATAAAAATCAAAGGATAGATTTTTTTGTTCTACACGAATACCATTTTTATAATCAATCGATGTTGAACCCGTAAGAATAGCCGGATAGACATCGCGTCCTGACATTACGCGTTTATCAATTGGGTTATTATCTACCTTTACCATTCTAGCATCAGAGTACCTTTCCTGTATCGTACCCTGATAATTAAAAAGACTCAGGAGATTAGCATAATGCTGACTTTGATAATCAAAAGACTTATCAGACATCTGGTCATGTAGATAATGATTTATCTGTTCGGTTAGTTTATTCCCTTTGTCATCATAAGTAATCATTCTTTTTACATTCCCTATTCTAGAAGTGAAATCTTTAATAGACAAATTCTTTCTTTCCCGATTTGCAGATTTTGCATATTGATACTGTTTAATGCCCAACATATTTTTATTAAAAACTTCATATTGATATTGTATACTACCAGTATTTTTAATAGGCTCTGATACCTCAGGTAATATATCAAAGTCTTGAATCGAAACATATTCATACATAACTCCTGGTGATGGCGCCTCCCGAGCTATCGAGAGAAGATAATCCATATCTTTGTACAATGCTCTATTGTAAGCTTTTTTTGCTTCATCATCTAAAGTCGGAAGACTCTCTTCTAATGAAATCGGCTCGTATGAAGTCACTCCCGATGAGCCACCATCATCATTGGCAGAGAGCCCAGGCCTTGAATAATTATATCTTGTTTGCTTCTTTACACCATTAAGATTATCAACGGTAATACTAGCAACTCTAATCCCTCCTCCATAGAATCTGCTGACCCCGGATACCTTTAAATTTCCAGTAATAATGTCTGCTGTCGCGCTCACAATTGAATGAACGTGTGTCTTAGTACGAGTTTCTGTAACAGCAGCTTTCATCTCATCGCTCAAACTAAATTTCATCTCATCGCCTACAATCTCCAAAATTCTCGAAGGCTTTAAATGCTTTGAAGATTCTATTACGTTGTACTCATTATCAATTTTAGGAAAGGGAGGCTGGTGATAGTCAAACTTCGCCAACGCAACTAGATCAATTTTATCTCCTACCTTGAAGATTTTGTTTAGCGGCTGCTCATTTCCAGAAATATTGACCCTTGCCTGATAACCGCTAGAAGCTGTACCTCCCAGATAATTGAAATTATTCACTGTCAGCGATCTATTTTTATTTAAAACCGATTGACTGTAAGTATCTCCCTCATAATCAATATTTATTTCGTTCCCTATGCTTGACTTAATCCGTCTCAATGACCAAACATCAGTAGATCTGTTTGAAATATCTGTGGTAATTCTTGTAATGTTATCGTTATTGGAAGTGCCTTGGTAATCGGATTTATATAAATGCCATATATCGTAAAAATCTTTGTTATAAGGAGGGTTCTTTGTCTTAACCGCAGGAATGAATACCGTTATAGTTGGGGGTTTATCCTTTAAATACAATACTTCAAAAATCTTATCCCCTTTATCTAAAATGAGCGTGCAGTAATATAACGTACCGTTAATGGTAAACTTTATTATATCTCCAACAATTAGTTTATTACTTGACTGTACTTCAATATCTCCTTTTCTATTGGATGTAGATGTTGAAATAACCTTTACATTCTCTTGGTTAGAAATGTCATCAGGGTGCAAATCGTACTCAAATTCGATTGGGGGTGTTACTGGAATCCCTGATTTACCCTGAAAATCTACGCTTAATAATGTTAGCTTACCGGTTTTTTCGTTAGTTTGAGCCCCATAACTCTCTAGAAATGAACCCACATAACTATTGGGCACACCCGAAGATAGCGAATAATCGTAGTTAAACTGAATTTTTCGAATACATTTAGAAACCACATCCTCTTCTATACTTTTAAAATCGTCTACATCAATTACGTTAAACCCGTGATTATTTATTTTCATTAACGCTTGATATGGGTAGTTTAGCTTTGAACTAGCCTTACGGATATCATCAACTTCGGTTGTTAAATCATGATTCTGTACCAAAAGAATATGATCTAGTTTTAAAGCAGCGCAAACTCCATAGGAAGCATCTGATTTCCCATCGTTTCTAAGGTCTTTGACAAAAAATGCGGTATGCGTTCGTGTCTTAACATAATCTAAATAATAAACTTCCTTTTTTCCTCTTGAGTAACTGTTGAATGTATTATCAATATCCTTGTGGAAGCCTTCAGCTGGATTTCTCCAGGCATAGTCGTCATTCCATTTCCCATAATTAAATTCAACCCAATAACCCCAATCAGCTTCGTCAACCTGATTATTTTCATTTCTATCGACATAATCCGGTCCGGTTATAGCCGTTAAATACCAAGTGTAAGCATATGGAGTTGGTTTCGATAAAGAATTATAACTCGTTACACCGCCAATTTTTCTCGTTTCAGTGTATTCATCAAAGCTATATGCCGGTAAAGCATAGTGATAGGTTACACCACTTGCATTAGTAATAACGAAACTACCTATTTGGCTTTGCAGATCAGAACGCCGAACAAACCCTTTACTATTTGTTTCAATTGCCCCTGATATAGAATTTGACATCTGTCCATTGTAATAATAGTTTATGTGCTTTGAACCTGCCAATCGATTATATGATGGGTTATAACCATAGTTATCATCATCATTTCCATAGATCGAAGTATCATAAACAAAATCTTCTGAAAAATTTGAAGGATTTTGGGTGTAGCGATTGGAGAAATCATTTATAAATCTATACTGCAATTTACGCCCACTACTTCTGTTTGAATTTATGCTGATTGCAGTAATGTCATTGCTATGATCTTGATTATTTATTCTATTTTGTGTATAAAGGGTATTCTGAAAGTCATAGGGCCTTATGCTGCCACTTAATCCCTGGGCAGTAACTGAGTAGTCGTCATAATTTGGATAAGTGCCGCCTACTAATTTATCTGGATCAGGATTATCTATAATATTTTCATTTATTGGGTCTAAAAGACGGTATGTATCATTGGCACTATAGTTTAACGTAATAGGATAAGCAGGGCTTAAGACTCCGTATGTACTCGTATTCGATGATTCGTCCGACCAATACCGCCTGTAATTATAACTAATCCCGAGACTTATAATTGGCATAGGTATCGAAATTGACCAACCTGATGATTCAGAACTAATCCTACCGGCATTTGCATTATTTACAGACATCCCACCCCCGCCGGCAGTTAAAGATACTTTTCCTTCTGTTGAACTGATGGAAGCTCCTAGTAAAGATACGTTAGATCCCCTTGCTCCCCCCGTAGCATAGCTAACACCTGCATTTGCACCAACATTTACATCTTGAAAGTTTGTCATCACCGAAACACCAGTACTTCCTGTGAACCCTCCTCCAACTGCTTTCGCCGTTGAAATACCAATGTTAGCTCCTACATATGGATCACCATATGGACTTACACCCAAAGTAACACCTCCGGTAACACCTTGTTGATTCCATAGCCCAAAATTGACACCCATTGAACCACCAACACCAAAACCTTTATAAGTATCCTGCGAGAAATCTAGTCCGAAACTCACAGAAGCAGCCTGGAGTCCCAGGCTGACATTTACACCAATTGATTTTGTTGATCCACCTCCCCAGTATGAACGAGCAGTACTCTGGACACCTACAAAATCATCTGGATAGCCATTTACATTTCTACTGATTGCACCTGGATTTATTCCCCATCCCAAACCTGCCCAACTCGCTTCCTCATTTGGCTGAATCCCTGCATGGTAAGATAAAGACAGTGGATAGCCACCTTCAGGGCCTGGAATTTCAAGTAAAGGCAGATTATAAGTGAAGTCTCCGGTTAGTGGATTTATCATTTCTGTTGTATCAATAGGCTCAAAGCTAGTAGCCTCAGGAACTGTGGGTCCTGACGTAAGGGCCAAGGCAATAGTTGGTAGCATTACTTGGTTAAAAAGATTAATCAACAGAAATATTGCAATTCCCTTTTTAATGATTGATCTATATTTTTTTAAAATCATATCTATAAAAGTTGAGCATAGTTTAAAGTGGAATAATAATCTAGATCATTGAAGTTAAAATCAAAATTTTGATTACCTATATTTAACCCAAATTCACTAATAGTGATCTTTAACCTTTTACATTCTGCAAAAGATTTCTTATCAAATACGAGCAAAATGTTGTTACTATTTGCCATCCCATAGGTAGGCTGAAACAAACATTCTAATGGTTCAACAGGTTTAAGGTTGTCTGGTTGTGCAGATATATATTTAGACATACGAAAGGACATTACCTGTACAATTTCACTATATGAATTAAAGCTTAGATTTCTAAGCGCTTCCCTGCCTTGATTTGAAAGGCTCAAAATGAAGAAATATTTACTAGAAAAATCTTTCAATGAAACCGGATTTCCTGTACTAGTTTTTTTTTTCAGTCTATTTCTCGCAATTAACTGCCATGGCTGGTTCGTTACACCGATTTGCATAGAATGTAAGCTGACAGACTTCGTAAACCCATTTTCCGGATTATTGATATATCGAACCAAATCTGCTTTTGTTATAGACTTTTCTCTACATGAGAAAATTCCGAGACAGATTAAGAAAAAGAGCAACGCATAATTTACCGATATTTTAAGCATATTATTTGCCTTTTAGATATTCCTCATTTAATTGTTTTATAACCTCTTGCGTTATATCTAAACCATCTTGAGCATATGCAATCGTTCCACTTTGGTTAGCAATTAGTATTAGTTTGTAACTGTGAGCTTTCCCGTAATTGAGCAAAAAAGAGTTCACTTGAGCTACTACAGTCTGGGTGAGTTTTGAATTTTCTTCTTGCGCATTCTGCTGTATACCGCGTTGATAGTCTGCTAATTGTTTTTGTTGATTAGCAATCATTTGTTTAGTCAGATTTTGTTCCCTAACTGAAAGAGTCGCCAATTCTTGTTCATACTTCTTTATTGAATTTTGTATTCCAGCAGTCAGAGTATCAATGTTATTTTGCCAAATGGTTGCTTTCGACTCAAATGCCTTTTTTGCTTTCTCTGAACCCTTAAACTCAGCAAGGATTTTTGTAGAGTCTACATATGCCAGCCTATCATTTTTTAAATAAAAAATATTGATAAATAAAAACAGTATACCTGTTAGCATAATTAAATTAAAGATCTGTTGATATCTGTTCTTTGTGAATGGCACTGCGGCTTTCATGTTTAATTAAATTTGCGTTATTATAATTTATAAATTCCCACGGAGTAATGTAAGGCTTGCGAAATTTGACCTAGTTCATATAAATAAACATAACCCGAACTTCCAAAAACACTTCTAAAACATTCAAACTAAGATCTAAATAATTTCATTTTCATCAAGGATTATATGACAAGAACGAAACAAAAATGACAAATAATGAAATTATCAATGAAAAATGTCCGTTTATCATTTTTAACGATGACGAACAGCATAAATTCTTTTAACTTGAAAGTCAAAAGCAGCAGAAAGAAAAAACCGTGAGATCAATACATTCAGACCAAAACTTAGTTTTTTCTTATTTTTCCAATATCTTCTTTAGAAAAAAAAGATCTTCTATAAAATTTCCCGATTAAAATTTTAGTCTGTTCCTTATTTTTAAGATAGACATAATCGTCCTTTAATGAAAGGATTCTAAAATGGCTGATTATTCTGGATTTATGAACGCGGCTAAAAAATTCCGAAGGCAACATGTGTTCGGACGCTTTCATCGTAGCGGCAACAACTTTAAATTTCCCACTTATAGGATGAATCTTAATATAATTACCATAAGCTTCAATGAACAGTATATCTGTAAATTTGATTTTAAAATCCTGACCTCCTTTGCCCCCACCCTTGACTATAAAATATTCATCCAATGATACCTCCTGGGATGTGGCAACAACAATTCGACACAGATAAGCAAGGCAATCCAATAAACTTCGCTTAAATTCTTCAAAAGAAGCAGATTTCGAAAGGCAATCGTCAACAAGCCATCGAAATTCCACATAATCTGTGATATCTTCAGAAATTAAAATTAATCGGCTATTAGCTTTGATCTCCTTAATTTCAGCATAATGTTCCCGAACAAAACATATATCAACATAGACCAGAGATGGCTTCTGCGTATTCAAAAGCCTTAAACCTTCCCCAAATTCAGATGTACTTTCAGAAGCTGCTAAAGAAAAGTTTTTAAGAAAATCTGACAGCTTAACAACTGTAATGCTTTCAGCAATAATAAGAGACGTTACCATATTAAGAGCGCAAAAAATAAAAGAGTGCAAACCAATATTCAATCCTGATTGCCCAATAAGAATTGGACACTGCAATATAACTCTAAAAAATAAAGAAACAAGCTAAAAACAGGTTGCAATACCCAATAATATAAAGCCATAACAATCCCACTCCGTTGTGTATAGTTATCAATAGGAAAAGTGCCAAGAAGTATCCATGAAACATCTGTTTAACTGCTCATGCTATTTCCTAGCTGTTATAAATAAAATACAAGCCTACGCCATGCCTCAATACCAAAAGAAAACACGAATTGCATAAAAAATATAGTGCCCAATCCAATCCTTTTATATTTATAGTCAAAAGTCCAGAACAATATTACGGTAAATATAGCTCCAAAAGCTCCAACCAATGCTAAATACATCAAGGCAGAAAATTCTGGATGAATATCATAAAACAGTGGCTTCTGCGCTGTCGGATTTTCATCATAGTTTGGAGTACCGGATAAAAAAATCAAATTGGAGACAACAAACACAAATAGGTTGTTCAGAATTAATAAACCGATAAAGATAATTTTTTTCATGTGCTGAATTAGTCTATAAATGCTGAAATACCCAATTATAGGCCTGCCCCATTTTAGTATCTTCAGCCAAAATAGCAAGCGAATGTAGTATGGCAGCTTTCAGGAGAATTATCTTCGGTACAAATAACCAGTATCTATAGCATTTATCTTTATTAGCTCCTCTATACCCTTTTCTTCTGCAACATGCCCGCTACCTCCAACAAAAAAAGACAAGTATTCATAAGAATAAATATCTTCTGCCGTGGTAGCTAGAGCGCCTTTGCCATATTCTTTAACTTGTTTTGTTATATCTCGGTCTCCTCTGATAATCTTCGGATAAAAGCCTCCATCAAATGTTTTCCTGTCGATATATCCAATACCATATTTATTAATGACAAAATTACTCCCTTGACCCCTGGAAACAAGTAATCGAACTTCTCCAGAATATTCCCCCGGAATTACAACTTCATAAGTTGGCTTATATTCGCTGATATAAAAAACGGAGCAGAATAAAATAATAAATATAGACGCCCATGTCAGCGTTTGCCATTTCGAGTTTAGTATGTTCCTTGCTACATAACCCAGCATAAAAGAAATACAAATCATACATGGTAAAGACAACAAAAGCAAGAACCAAGACGGAAGTATCATTGTTGGCGTCTGCAAGAATTGTCTGATGCAAATGACCAACAAAATGACAGCAAGGACTATAATTATGGGCTGGATTCTAGATTTCATCTTTATCACTCATACAACTTCGAAGATAGCTGGTCAAACAGATCCCGCATTTGCAATTTGAAAAAATTTAACATTTGCATAATTATAAATGAGAAATGTTAAAACTACCGTTAGCACCATCAAAATGCCTTTTATTCGTTTGTTTGATTTGGAATCAGCTCTGCAAAACTCATCAAATTCTTTATAGCGCCCCCTGTACTTAAAGTAATTAACAACACATAATATGAAAACCAGGAACACGATTAATGAAGGAATGTATCGCTTAAACTCGACCAGCGAGTTACGCGCAAATATTATAAAATAGAATTCTATAATCGCCAAAATAAGGAATGTTTGAATTAAACTTATAAATACAAGCGCTCTACTGCCTCCATCAGATTTATAATTGATAAACAATTTATAAACCCTATAATAAAAATAATCAAAATAAAATCTCATGCTACTCCCTAAGTAAATATTTGAACACATTGAAAACCAATAACACAAAGCCTAAAAGAATAAGATAATTTGAATATTTTCGTGATGAGCTCCATCCGTCATTAACAGAAAATTTAGTCATAAAACCAAGAAATAAAATCAACATTGGAATAAGAAAATCTATTAGCAATTTAGAATTCATATATAAAAAATTAAATATTTAAAAATCTCAATAAATACACAATGCACATTATGCGTCTACCTGCCCTTTCCAATTTATTCAGTTTAAAGTTGTCATCATCGTAACGAAAATTCTTTCTGGAACCAAACCATTCATATCGGTTATTCCTGAGCGGCATATTGTAACAAATGAATCCTCTCTTCTTATTTTCTATAAACCACTTTCTATAAATTTCAAAAACCTCATTTAGCTTCCTCTGATCATTATTTATTTCCAGTCCTGTCTCTTTATCAAACAAAACCGGAAATGGACCATATGTTGGAGAATATGATGAAACGGTAAGAATAGTAAAGAGATACAAAGCATCCACTTGTATTGGGTATATACAGCAATAAAAGCAGTATACCGCTTAAAAAACCACACTGCCAACATACGTACTATTGGCAATGCTTTTACCATCAGCCGCACGGAAAGAAATATAAGTTTCGATCACCTTGCCCTTCCAGGAGATCGGAATGGCCAAATCTTCAGTTCCTTTTACCCGTTTGGCTCCACTCAGATCATACCTTGCGCTTTTTAATTCCGGAACATACGCCGCCACCATCACCATATCGGTCCAATCGGGCCAGGTACTTAAAATATCCCAGGTAAAAGTTAAATGCCCCTCATTCACTGTTACAGCTGGGTTATCTGCAGGTTTTGCAGTACCGCTGGTTAACCTTACTTTGCTGTAGTCGATCTCCACATTAGGATATTCGCCTTTAAGGGCGTTCTTCATTTGATAAGATTTAGCCAGGTTATTAGCCGTTTTAGTGGTTGGTGCCGCTTCCAGGTCAAATCCAAATCGTACAAATTCCGTTAATTGGCCTATAAAAACATTTACTACCGTTAAGTTCATCTGCCCCGCCAGCTGCAGTTCTGATCGTTTTTTATTACTCTTGTCCTTCCTACTTCTAATTATTCCAACACCTTTTCTGATATAGGTCTCCAAAGGTCCAATTGTACCTTCGGTTGGCCCTAAAATTCCTTTTTTAGCTCTAGCCATAATTTTTTAATTTTAAATTTCTTAAATATAGTTATTATAATGAATTAAACAAAATAGGTCTGAATATTAAAAATTAAATACATATCTTCGTTTCACAGAAAGCCAGTCCATCCAAAAAGATAATTAAGGCTTCCATCTAAGTCAATACGGCTCCGTATTCATAAATTAATTAACAAAGAGTTCAAGGAAAGTAAAGGTTGCGTTCGGGATGCGTTCGTATCTTCTCCGGCTATTCTCCGGGTATTGTCCGGCTATTGTCCGGCTATTCTTCGGATGCACCCGAATAATACGCGATCAATATCCAGCTAACATTTGTAAAATCTGCGGTATAAATCCGAACGCAGTCCGAACACACCCCGGGCACCCTATAGCGCCAACCTAAACTTTTGTAAGAAATAAATGTAAAAACCTACCATATGTGGTAAGGAATGCCAGAACTGGCTTTTAGAAAGCACTAAGTTAACTAAAATTTCTTGACAACCAAATCTATATCCTCATAGGGACTGACGATTGTCAACAAATAGTCAACAAAGCAAAGATTTAATACTTTTCTAATAATTAATCAATCGATTGATTAATTTTGCGTCATCAAATGAATAAGGAAAAGACAGATAAGCGAACTTCGATCCTTATAGCCGCAGAAAAATTATTTTCTGAACTGGGTTATGAAGGAACCTCAACAAGGCAAATTGCAAGGGAATCCAGTGCAAACATGGCCATGATCAATTACTATTTCGGATCAAAAGATGGTGTATTTCAAGAAATTATCAGCCAGCGTATGGTTGATTTCAATGCACAGCTTGTTACCATCAGCGAAGACAAAATAACCAGCTTTGAAAAATTGAAGCGTGTAGTAGAAGGATATGCCAACAGGATCCTCTCCAACATCTCCTTTCACAAAATGATGCAACGGGAATTGTCATTGGCACAGCGTCCCGAAGTATTTTGCAAAGTTAAAGATGTCATGTTCAGCAACCTGCAGCTGATTGAAAACATCGTAAACGAAGGCATTGCCAGTGGATCTTTCAGGAAAGTGGATGTTAGGATGCTGATTGCAACCATTATGGGCACCATCAGTAGTGTGGCCATCTCCCCTTCTAAAATTACTTCCGGCTCTAAACTGGACATTAATATTCCTGAAGACCGCGAAATTCTGACAACACGCTTGCTCCTTCATTTAGACGACCTTATAAAAACGTATTTAACACCCCAAAAATGATACACAAAACAATTAAATTAAGCTTGCTGGCTTTCCTGCTTCCAGCTCTGCTTTATGCCCAAACAACTAAAAAACTCAGCTTGCAAGAAGCCATCCAGCTAGGTATCGAGAACAGCAAGAACTTAAAGCTTTCTCAAAATAAAATTGACGAGTCTATTGCCAGGCTGGAAGTGGTAAAAAACAATGCCCTGCCTTCTGCAACCGCATCATTTTTATACAATCACGCAGAAATTCCTACCAACAAGCTGGTTATCGGTGGTGCAGATCCTATTAACCTGCCAAAAAGAGCAGATGCTTTTATCGGCACTGCAGCAGTAGAGCAACTGATTTACGGAGGTGGTAAATTGAGGTATGCAGAAGAATCAACCAAACTTTTAAGCGAAGTTGCCCGTCTGGATGCCGATAAAAACAAAGACGAAATTAGCTATGCCATCATCAACACCTACTATGCCTTGTATAAAGTGCTGCAAAGCGCAAAAGTAGTGAACCAGAACCTGGAATCCATTGCAAGTCAGCTAAAGCAGGCCCAGCGCTTTTTTGAACAAGGCATCGTTACTAAAAACGATGTGCTGAGGTTCCAGCTGCAACAGGCAAATGTAACCCTTACCCAAATGGAAATCGAGAACAACCGCAAAATCATCAATTACAACTTTGATGTTTTGCTCGGCCTTGATGAAAACACCAATCTTGACATTACCGATCCCGGAGCAGATACCAAACAAATTGAGCCTTTAAACAACTACCTGGACATGGCCCTAACCAGCCGTCAGGAATTGAGACAACTCGATTTACAAAACCAGGTGGCAGAAGTAAACGTAAAATCCATAAAAGCAAATACCTTACCTTCAGTTGGTGTAGGGGCTAATTTATATTACATTAATCCAAGCGGAAAGTTTATTCCACCATCAGAGCAGTACATTATGCCCGTTACAGTTGCCGCATCCGTATCCTGGAACATTGGTAACTTATGGACCAATAAAAATAAAATCAGCGAAGCCCGCGTGCAGCAAAAAAGTGTAGGTATTCAAAAAGATATATTCTCAGATAACATAAAAACCGAAATCAACAGGAATTACCAATCTTATCTGCTGGCTACCAATAAAATTCAAATCCTTGAAACCTCTATCGCCCAGGCCACAGAAAATGACAAACTATTTGAATCCAAATACAAGAACAATGTAGCTTCTGCCATTGACAGAATTGATGCAGAAACGCTTTTATACCAGGCAAAAATAAACCTTGAAATTGCCCGTGCAGACGCAGGTTTAGCCTACTATACCCTATTAAAATCAACAGGAAAAATTTCTCTATAAATCCCTAACAAACACAATAATGACAACGGAAACAAAAAAGAAAAGCAAAATTATACCTATTATATTAGGTGTATTGATCATCATAGGTGCAATATTTGGTACCAAAGCCTACATTTATTACAGCAAGCACGTAGATACAGACGATGCCCAGATTGATGGAGACATCAGCCCTGTAGTATCCCGCGTTGGTGGCTACGTAAACGAAATCCTTTTTGAAGAAAACACCAAAGTTCAGGAAGGACAGGTATTGGTGAAATTAGATAACCGCGACTACCTTGTAAAATTAGAGCAGGCAGAAGCCGGACAAAAAGGCGCAAGTGCCGGCGTTGGTGTTTCGCAGGCACAAATCATTGCTTCATCTGCCAATACCGGTAGTGCAAAAGCCAATGTAGATGCAGCAAGGATTAAATTGAACTTAGCGCAAAAAGATTTTGCCCGCTACCAGAACCTGGTAAAAGACGGATCAATTACCCAACAGCAATTTGACCAGTACAAAGCCCAAAAAGAAACCGCAGAAGCCGCATATACCGCAGCAAAAGATCAGTATAACGCAGTAGTTAAACAAGTGGGTGCAACACAATCACAACTTGCAGTAAGCAATAATGGCGTATCACAACGCCAAAGTGATGTAGATTTTGCAAAACTTCAATTGAGCTATACCGACATCAAATCTCCGGCTACAGGTATTGTTTCTAAAAAGAATGTACAAAAAGGACAACTGGTACAGGCCGGACAGTCTTTGTTTTCTGTAGTGAATGCCAACAGCTTATACATTACCGCAAACTTCAAAGAAACCCAGCTGGAAAACATGACACCGGGGCTTAAAGTTAAAATTGAGGTAGATGCCTATCCAAATGAAGACATTGAAGGCGAAGTGTACAATTTTTCGCCGATAACCGGTGCAAAAGGCTCTTTATTGCCTCCAGATAACGCCACTGGTAACTTTGTTAAAGTGGTACAACGTATCCCGGTAAAAATTAAAATTACCAAAGTATCTAACACCCTGCTTGAAAAATTACGTCCAGGTATGAGTGTTAAAGTTTCCGTTTCTATAAAAGACTAAAAAAAATGGCCGAAGTAGGTTTAAAAAAGTGGATCATTACATTTACGGTCATCACAGCTTCTCTATTAGAGCTGATTGATACCACCATTGTAAATGTTGCGATACCACAAATACAAGGTAACCTGGGCGCAACTCTTGAAGATGTGGCCTGG